>CBIHQM010000519.1:0-4290 GCA_966211885.1 uncultured Chryseolinea sp. | reverse complement strand
GCATCTTCGAGGCGGATGTGTTCGATGGAAAGGGTTATTTTTCTATTCAGCCCAACCCCTTCCGGGCTATAGGAGAATTTCAGATCATATCGCGCAGTCAATTCCGAAAGGACCCGCTCAAAGCGCGTATCATGGAAAGAAATGGAAACGCTTTGGTTAAGATCCTGCCCCCGGGAAGCGGTGCATAACGAGATCAGGAGCGCAATGGTAGTGAGCAACACTTTCATTTTCCTTCGCAATTTTGTCCCGATAAAATATACTTTCCCCCTTGAAGCGTGTAGTGAACATGAAGACTGTAACCAACGGCACCAAGAACTTCCTCCAGGGTAGCATTTTGAAATGTTCCGGTGAAGTGACATCGGAGTAACGCGGGCTCTTCGACTTCGAATGGCACATGAAAGTAGCGCTCCAGGTCGCGAAGAATGTCGCGCATCGCCGTACCTTCAAACACCAATTGCCGTGTCTTCCAGGCACTGGCATTGGGATTTGACGGCGTGGTCTCCATTTCGCGATGCTTCAAATCAAAACGAGCACCCTGACCCTGCACCACGACAACGTTTTTTTCTGCTCCGAAACGAACGCGCCCGTGGGTGACATCGAGCGCCAGGGTTTGTTCTTTTTCGTAGCTCCTCAGATTAAAGGCGGTGCCCACGACCGTAGTGGAAACTTCACCCGTGTGCACGATAAAAGGCTGTGCTGTTTTGCTGTGCACTTCAAAATAAGCTTCACCTTTAAGCCAGACATCTCTTTGCTGTTTCCGGAAAGGATCAGGGTATTGCAGTTCCGTCGTCTCATTAAGCCAAACCACGGTGCTGTCGGGCAGAACGATCCGGGTTTGCTCTCCCGCTTTTGTGATCAGGGTTTGAATTCCGCTAGCGTCCTTCGTCGACAGAAAATACCAACTCAAACCAAGCCCCACAATAAGTGCGACGGCAATTCGCAGCGTCAGGCCAAGGCGGGTGATTTTTGTGGCGGGCATATTGCCCATCAGGTCTTCCATTCGATCGGAAAAAGCTGCTGACGGTTCTTCTTTTCTTTTGGTATCGAAATAAAGGAAGGGCACCTGGTCGGGTGAAAGGTCAGATGGTGAACGGTTGTAGTGCGCCAAAAGAATCTGTTCTTCCTCCAGCGAGGTTTCGCCGCGGTAATATTTTGCGATCAGATCGTCCAACTTTTCTTTATCCATGACCGGTATATTTTTCATACGCTTGCCGAAGTGCTATGCGTGCCCGTGATAGCGTAACGCGCACATGTTCCACGCGCATTCCCGTTATTTCGGTGATTTCATTGATCTCCAGCCCTTCGACACTGCGCAAATGGAGGACCGTGCGTTGCTGCTCAGGTAGTCCCTTTACCAAATGCTCCAGAAGTGCCACCGCTTCCCGTGCCTCTAACTGGCGATGCAGGTTCACATCAGACGCAATCGCCACGTGTTCGACATCCAGCATCGTGTGCTTCGTGCTTTTAAGCTTGTCGAGACATAGGTTGCGCGTCATTTGCAGGGTGTAAGCCCTCAAATTCGCGATCGTGCTCAAAGATGCTCGTCTTGTCCAGAGCTTCAGAAATATTTCCTGTACGCAGTCTTCAGCCTCTTCTGGATTGTTCAGCAGCGACTTGGCAAACCGATACAAGGCGCCTTTTAAGGGCAGAACATTGTTTTTGAATTCTTCTGAATGCATCCGGATGGTAGACGGTGAAAATCAAAAAACATAACAGGAAGAAAAGCTTTTTTTTGAAATCCCAAGAAAGACCTGGGGTGAGGAAAGACTAACTATAGAAAGTTGTTAGAACATGGGGTGGAAAATCCCTCACGGTTGAAACATGATCACCGTATTCGGCCCGGGATGCTCCTTCACCACCTTCTTATTTTCCAACGGCGTCCATGGCTGACGGCCAAGCCCCGAGGGATCGGCATAGACCCCCAACAAGGTGAATGCGTCGATCGCAAAGGGAACTCCCTCCGCGCCGAGCGGTGAGTTCCGGTCGGCCACGTGCAGGTGAAGGTGGGGGCCGGTGGTCTGGCCGGTGAAACCGATGGCCGCGATCACATCTCCTTTCTTCACGCGTTGTCCCGACTTTACGGTGATGCTACCCGGCTGAAGATGCTCGTAAAATACGACACGGTTGTTGTCGATGGCGATGGCAATATAATTTCCGGTGGCTTTCGAAGCAGGGTAGTCGGGGTGGGCCGACAACGTGAGGCTTTCCATAAAATCGATGCGGGTGGCCACGACCACGCCATCGCTGGCGGCCAGCACGGGGACGCCGTAGCCATACCAATTTCTGGTCGAGTCGCGGTTGCCGTTCGAAAACGGTCCCGGTTGGTCGGGCATGATGAAGTCGATGGCAAAGCGGCCGGGGATGTGTTGTTCGCCGTCGGTGGCGAACATCACCCGCCGGTGACCGCGTTCCCAGGAGGGCTCATAAATGGCCACCCAAGGCCCGCCCCGCAACGGCATGCCTAGCACTACGGGCGAGGTTTTCGAGCGTTGGATCTTGCCGCCCTCAACGGAAAAAGATTTTTTTGCTGGTCCGTCATTCAGCGCGTCTGCTTCGAGGCGATGAACAAGATGCACACCCGCATCGGCCTGCTTCAACGTTAGTTCAAGATAGATCACCCCCGATCCATCAGGATTCAACACACCTCTCCTTCCTTTGTGTGCTCCATCAAGGCTGCTGTAGCGCCGGCTTAGATCGTCCCGGTTAAAAGTGGCGACAACGGAATGGTCACTGGTCTGGATCACCTCCAAGGTTTTTAGTTCCAGGGAATCGTTCAATAAGTTGTCCACCAGGAGTTCATAATAAACCATAGGCTTTCCGTCGATCACCGTGGGCTGAGGGGTCTCCAGAACCCTTAGGTTGAAGGCTGGCGGTGTTGGCTGGGCCAACGCTTTCGCCAGGCTCGCTATACAGAGGAAGAACAGAAAGCAGGATTTCGAAGCGTTCATTACGAATGGAGTCCGTTTACCATGTCTTGATGAATACGACAGTTTTTATCGAAAGATCAATCCGATGCGTCACTTTATTGGTTTCTCCAATCGAAGCACGAGTCCTTCCATTTCCATATTCTTATGCGGATTGGATTGATCCGCCAGGCTGATTTCCACCGTAATGAATTTTTTCGATTTCAGGGCGACGTCCATCAAATGCCTTGACTGGGTGTCGGATATGCCTTGGTGTTGGTAGCTCTTCAATGTAGCGGTTGATTCTTGCCCGTCAATTTTGATTCGCAATACCTTTTCTTCGCCTTTAGGAAGCTGCTGCAGCACTAGGGTGTATGTACCCTCGGGGGCATCCTGAACGAACCATTCCATCTTTATGAGGGTAGGCTTGGTCGAATTATAATCGCGTCCGCTATAGCTATGATAACTTATGGCATTATCTGGTGTCAATAAATAAGACCCGGCCGGTGTGGCCGCCACCGTTTTTGATGGCGTGTATTGTAAATCACCCTCGTACTCCAACGCAACAACATCGACAAGCGCTTTTGATTTCTGTTTACCCACACCGATTGTCCATTCGCCATTTTCCTGGCTGATAGAAAGATCTTTCGATTTGTCCGATAACCGGTAAGCTTTGGTCACCTTGGACTGGAGTCCTTTCAAAATCAACTTGCCGTCTGCAGGCCCGTTCAACAAAAACAAATATTCTTTACCCGGTTTGCTGGTCAGCACTCCCCAGGTTTGTTCGGGCAGGAGGGAAGCCGAAGTGTTATAGATGCCTTCACCATTCTGGCTAAGCCAGTTGCCCATCGTTAAAAGCACGTCCCGCTCGAAGGGAACGATCCCGCCATCGCCCATGGGACCGATGTTCAGCAAATAGTTGCCGCCGGCGCTCACCACTTTGATGAGGGACGTGAGCTTTTCTTTTGCTTTTTCCTTGGCGTCACCGCGCACTTGCCAGGAGCGGTAGCCCCAGGTTTCATCAAACATAGACGCCGGTGTTTGCCACAGCGTGCCCATGCGAAAGTCGGGTGAGGCGTTGTCGCCCATCACGGCAAAATCGCCCTGGTCGTTCCAGAGGCGGCCGCTCAGCAGGCAATCGGGTTGATGTTTTCTGACCATGGCGGCCAACTCCTGGCTTTGTTGCAGGGTGGGCTTGCCCATGTCGAACCAAATCTCCGAGAGCGGGCCGTATTGGGTCACGAGCTCTTCCACCTGGTTTAGGTTGAACTGGTGGTGTGTGGGGGGAATGGAGTCGCTGTTGGTTTCCGAGATCGGCGAGGCGCCGGGGAAATCCCAATCGATGAGCGAGAAGTAAACGCCAAACTTCAAGCCCTGCTTCCGGCAG
>CBIHQM010000518.1:0-4313 GCA_966211885.1 uncultured Chryseolinea sp. | reverse complement strand
CCCGATCGAAAGTCCCGGCTACGGCCCGAGGGATGGCGCGCCAAATGTCCCGGTTTTATGCTTATTTCTCTGTTTCCTCCTCATTTCTGCGTAATTTTTCCGTATGAAAAGAATCCCCCTCTTGGTTTTCCTGGTGGTTTGTTTTTGGGGTTGTAAAGAGACTTCCCATCTCACGAACCAGGCCGGCGCCGATTCCCTGCGCGACCAGAAAATGCAGGAGGCTCAACTCGTGGCCGGCAATTTCAGCGACCAAACCTCCTTTCATTTCGACAGCAGTGCCTTGCTTTCGTTCGTGAAAAAGTACCCTGACTTTGCTTCCTACACCGACGACCTCGAGAAATTCTATCGCGCGCGCAACTACTCCTATGCCTGGTATGACCGCCGCGGCCTGATCGAACAGGCCACAGGGTTATTCAACCGGATCCGAAATCTTGACGAAGACGGCCTCACCAAGACACTGCCCTACATCCGTTTGTTCCAGGCGCTGATGGACGACCGGGACACGCTGCTGCAACGCGAGCCTATGAACGCCGAAGCCGAACTGATGCTCACCTCGCAATACTTCAGTTTTGCCCGTCACGTCTGGCAAGGCATCGGCGAAGACGAGACGCGCAGACTGGAATGGTACCTGCCCCGCAAAAAACTCGATCTCAAAACGCTTATGGACTCCCTCCTCCTGCCGTCGGGACATGCCTTTGTGGCGCGTGAACCCGTTTACCGTCAATATGCATTGTTGAAATCGTATCTGAAAAAATATAAGGAGATCGAATCGACCGGTGGATGGAGACCCATCTCACCGGAAAAGAAATCGTATCAAAAAGGCGATTCGTCGTTGGTCGTTCTCCAGATCCGCAAGCGACTGTTCGCCTCGGGAGAGTATGCCGGAGATACAACCTCGCTGCTTTTCACGCAAGATCTTGAGGCCGCCGTCAAAAGCTTCCAGGAAAGCCGTGGCGCTATGACCGATGGCGTTGTGGGAGCGGGCATGATCCGTGAAATGAATGTACCGGTGGGCGATCTCATCGAGAAAATTGTGATCAACATGGAACGGTGCCGGTGGGTGCCCGAGCGAATGGATGGAGATTATATGGTGGTGAATATTCCTTCTTTCAAGCTGTACGTGTATCAGTCCGATTCGCTGGTCTGGGATATGAATATCGTGGCGGGGCAGGTGCTTCACCAGACGGTGATCTTTACCGGCGACCTGAAGTATATTGTATTCAGTCCGTATTGGAACGTGCCCACGAGCATCCTTCAAAACGAGATCATGCCGGGCATTCAAAAAGATCCGGACTACCTCGAGAAGCACAACATGGAGCAGGTAGGCAACATGGTGCGGCAAAAACCGGGTCCCCGAAATTCGCTGGGCCTGGTGAAGTTTCTCTTCCCCAACAGCTACAGCATTTACTTCCACGACACGCCCTCCAAAAGCCTGTTTGACAAAGACAACCGTGCCTTCAGCCACGGCTGTGTCCGGTTGGCAGAACCCAAAAAACTGGCTCAATATCTTTTGCGAAACAATCCAGAGTGGACGACAACAAAAATCGATGCTGCCATGAATGCGGGCCAGGAAAAATATGTAACACTCAAAAAAACAGTCCCCGTCCTCATCGCCTACCTTACCGCGTTTGTCGGCCGCGACGGAAAACTGAATTTGCGCAACGATGTATACAACATGGACACGCGACTCGGACAAATGATGTTTCAATAATCGTCATGTCGCAGGCACGAACTGTTTAAAAACGCACGCACGCAATTCAAGACATCCCGCGTTTCGAGCGCACGAAATCCGGAAGCACTGAAAAGAGATAAAACGAAACCCGGCAAATTCAGAAAGCGCGCCACCCGTTCCGAAATGGGTCACCACGCAGATTCAGGGGTGGCGTTATTTTATTAACATTTTAATGCCTTTGCTTAAATGTCTGCAGTCAATTGTGTCTATGAACCGTCGGTGTGCTCCCTCCAAACTCATGTTGGTGAAGAACACCAACATGGGCAAATTTCAATAAGAATTCGTACCTTATATATCATCGGGTGGATAATCATTATCAAAAATCATCATGCGCCAATCAATCTTACTTTTATTTGCGGTCCTTCTTTCAACCCAAGGCATTTCGCAAAATCCTTCCTGGACAAAATTATTGAGTGAAAAAGACCTGACCGGCTGGGATACGTATTTGGGTCCCTCCTACGACACGATCCTAAATGCGTGGGATCACACTCCCCTCGGGCTGAACACCGATCCCATAAAAGTCTTCTCCATCGTGACCATCGACGGGCACGCGGCACTGCGAATATCCGGTGAACGTTTCGGCGGCATTTCCACACAACAGGCGTTCAAGAACTATCACCTGCGGCTGGAGTTCAAATGGGGTCAGTCCAAATCACATCCCAAGAAAAACAACAAGCGCGACAGCGGCCTGCTCTATCATGCCGTTGGCGAGCATGGAGCCGACTTCGGATTCTGGATGCGCTCACAGGAATTTCAACTCCAGGAAGGCGACTGCGGCGACTACTGGGGTGTTGCCGGCGGATCGTTTGAAGTGACCGCCAAGGGAGATTCTGCTAACTATGTTTACAACCCCAAGGAAAAACCACTCCTGTTCAACGAGAAATCGCCACAAGGAAGACACTGCATAAAAAATCCAGACGCGGAGAAACCGTCCGGAGAATGGAACGTTGTGGAACTCTATTGTTATGGCGGCACGGCGGTGCACGTGATGAATGGAAAAGTGGTCATGGTGCTGCAACACTCCAGCCAGCTCGACAACGGCAAGTTGACACCGCTGCAGGAGGGAAAGATCCAGTTGCAAAGCGAAGGTGCGGAGGTTTATTACAGGAATATTGAGATCCAGTCCATTAGTAAAATACCAGCTAATTTGTTGAGGTGACACCTATTGATAGGTCGCAGGGCCCGCACGTCATGTCGCAGGCACGAACTGTTTAAAAACGCACGCCTGTAATTCAAGACATCCCGAGTTTCGAGAGCAGTGAATCCGGAAGCACTGCATGAGAAATGAAACGAAATCCAGCAAGTACAGATAGCGCGCCACTCGTTGGGAAACGCGTCACCCTGCAGATTTAGGGATTCGTTTTATTTTGCATGGGCGTGAGATGTGCTTACGCTTGGAATAATGCCAAGCACACACCGAAAGCGTGCCGCCCCCTCTAAAATGTATCACCACACGGATCTCATTGCGCTGTCCACGGGGTTCCTTGAACGCGTGCGCGGCTCGAGGCAGTTTGTGCCTGCGGAACGACGTGCGTTGTCGGCAAACCTGTAGGGCTTCCTTAATTGCTTAACCACACAGATCCAATGTGCTGTCCACGGGGTCCCTTGAACACGTGCGAAGTTCGAGGCAGTTTGTGCCTGCGGGACGACGAGCGTTGTCGGCAAACCTGTAGGCCTTCCTTATTCCTGTCGCAATGAGTTTGTGGGGTTGGCGGTGGCGGCACGGAAACAAATGAAGCCCACGGTTGAAATCGAGATGATCAACAAAATGATCAGGGGCGCTACATACACATCCCATCCCGGGGAAATATGGAACGCAAAGCTCGAGAGCCAGCGGTTCACGGCAAAATATACGAGGGGGATGGCGATGAGATAAGCCACCAGCAGGAGCTTTATAAAATCACGGGAGAACAAAGCCAGGATGGTCGGTACTGACGCGCCCAGGACTTTGCGGATGCCTACTTCTTTGGTGCGATGGACTACGGCAAAAATCGAAAGTCCCAGCAAGCCCATGCAGGCAATGATGATCGCCAGGACGGTGAAGATGCCAAAAACACTGCCGAGGCGGACGTCGGAGTTGTATTGTCGGTTGAAATATTCGTCGAGGAAAAAGTATTCGAATGCGTTGTTGGGGAAAGCCTCGTCATATACTTTTTTCACGGCGTCGATCGATGCGGTCATGTTGCCGGTACCCAGGTGTACGGAAATATAATTCCAGGAAAAGAAATCGGGGTTGATGAACATCATCGGCTCATAGCTCTCGTGCAGTGAAACCTGGTGATAGTTTTTGATGACGCCAACGATCTCTCCGTGTTGCTCGTTCGGCCCCATGCCAAAGGATACTTTTTCGTGGAGCGCATCCTCCGGTTTGGCAAAGCCCAGCTTTTGGCTCATGACTTCGTTGATGAGGATCGGCGCTTCTTTATCATAGACAAACAAATCTTGCTTTGTCAGATCGTGGCCGGCCAGCAGCGTGATGCCGAACGTAGAACGAAAATTTTCATCGATTGATTTTTGGTAGCAGTTGAAGTTTGCATCGGGCGCCTGGCTGATCCTGCGAATACCGTTGCGGGACAGCAGC
>CBIHQM010000517.1:0-4316 GCA_966211885.1 uncultured Chryseolinea sp. | reverse complement strand
CTAATTACTTAGCAGCAGCCTTACCAGCTTTTCTGCGTACATACTCACCTGTGAAGCGAATACCTTTGCCTTTGTAAGGCTCGATCTTGCGGAGCGACTTCAACTTGGCGGCTACTTGTCCGAGGAGTTGTTTGTCGATGCCTTCCAGGATGATGGTCGGGTTCTGACCTTTTTCTTGTACCGCCTGAACTTTGATTTCAGAAGGAACCGCCAGGAACACGTTGTGCGAATAGCCTAAGCTAAGTTCGAGCACGTTGGATTGTGCGTTGGCTTTATAACCCACACCCACCAGTTCAAGCTGGTGTCTGTAGCCTTTGGAAACGCCTTCCACCATGTTGGCGATCAATGCGCGGTACAGACCGTGCATAGCCTTGTGACGTTTTTGATCTGTCGGACGCTCTAATTCTACAATGCCATTCTCAAACTTGACAGTAAAGTCAGGGTCGATGGCTTGGTAGAGTTCGCCCTTGGGTCCTTTCACGGTCACTTTGTTGTTCTCTTTCGAGAAGTTGAAAGTTACTCCGGAGGGAATGCTTATCGGTTGCTTACCTATTCGTGACATGTTGCTTCTCTATTAATACACGTAACACAATACTTCACCACCTACATTGAGGGTGCGTGCTTCCTTGTCGGTGATCACCCCTTTGGATGTCGACAGGATGGCAACGCCCAGGCCGTTCATTACGCGCGGCATGGAACCGGTGTTGGCATACTGGCGCAAACCAGGTGTGCTGATTCTTTCCAAGGTAGTTATAGCTGACTCCTTCGTTTCAGGATTGTATTTCAAGGCGATCTTGATAATGCCTTGGCTATGTTCACCGTCCTGGAACTTGTAGTTCAGGATAAACCCTTTGTCAAAAAGAACCTTCGTAATCTCCTTTTTGAGATTGGAAGCGGGGATTTCAACCACCTTATGGTTGGCCCTAATGGCATTCCGCAACCGGGTTAAGTAATCTGCTATCGGATCAGTCATTTTATTTATCCTTTTCCTAATTCTATTAAATAAGCAAGCCCGCGTTTCTTAAAACCGGGCTGCAAAGATATCGAACAATTTCAATAATCCAAACTGTCATCGGGTTTCTCCTTGCGGAGACCTTGATACTCAGCAACCAATATGTAGTGTGTGGGTGTGTGGGGAAGTTACCAGCTCGCCTTGGTGACGCCGGGTATCTTTCCTGCAGAAGCCATTTCACGGAATACGTTACGGCAAACGCCGAACTTACCCATATATCCTTTGGGACGGCCCGTGAGCTTGCAACGGTTCTTCAATCGAACCGGGGAAGCGTTGCGGGGCAATTTGTCCAGGGCCGCATAGTCTCCGGCCTCTTTTAAGGCTTTCCGTTTTGCTGCGTAGGTCGCTACCAGCTTCTCACGTTTTGTCTGCCTTGCTATTACTGATGTTTTAGCCATGCTGTTTCTTAATTTTTATTCGCAAAAGGCATCCCGAATGCTTTCAGGAGCTCGTAGCTTTCTTCGTCTGTTTGGGCAGTGGTCACGAACGTGATATCCATACCGCTGATCTTGTTCACCTTGTCGATGGAGATCTCGGGGAAGATGATCTGTTCTTTCACACCCATGGTGTAGTTTCCACGGCCGTCGAATCCTTTGGCGGAAATGCCGCGGAAGTCACGTACCCGGGGAAGGGCGATGCTCATGAGGCGATCCAGGAATTCGTACATCTTGTCGCCGCGCAGGGTCACCCGCACACCGATCGGCATGTTCTCTCTCAACTTGAAGTTGGAGATCGCTTTCTTCGACTTGGTCGATACCGCTTTCTGGCCGCTGATGCTGGTGATTTCTTCCAACGCCACGTCGATCAGTTTCTTGTCGGATACCGCCACACCCATACCCTTGTTGATGCAGATCTTCTCGATCTTGGGAACTTGCATCACTGACTTGTATTCAAATTTCTGCTTTAAAGCAGGGACAATCTCAGTCAGGTATTTGTCCTTTAATCTTGGAGCTGACATTATTTAATAATTTCTCCGGTTTTCTTAGAATATCTTTGAAGCTTTCCTTTGCTGTCGAGCTTGCGGCCTACGCGGGTGGTCTTGCCCGTGGCAGGATCAACCAGTTGCAGGTTGCTGATGTGCACTCCGGCTTCAGTTTTCTTGATGCCGCCTTCGGGCTTGCCGGCAGAAGGTTTCGTGTGTTTAGTCACGATGTTGATGCCCTCTACGATGGCTCTGCTTTTTTCGCGTACTACTTCGAGTACTTTTCCCGTCTTGCCACGATCGTCTCCAGCCAACACTTTAACAGTGTCGCCTTTGCGGATGTGCAATTTGGCTTTTTCGTTCTTCTTCTCCATGGCTTAGATTACTTCAGGGGCCAGTGATACAATTTTCATGAACTGCTTTTCTCTGAGCTCACGTGCCACGGGGCCGAAAATACGGGTTCCACGGGGTTCGTCCTGAGCGTTCAACAGAACGGCAGCGTTATCTTCAAAACGGATATACGATCCGTCTTTTCTTCTAACTTCTTTCGTCGTTCTAACCACGACAGCTTTAGACACAGTGCCTTTTTTAACTTGGCTGCTGGGCATCGCGGACTTCACAGTCACTACGATTTTATCGCCTACGGAAGCATACCGTCTTTTGGTTCCGCCGAGTACGTGCATACACAGTACTTCTTTGGCGCCGCTATTGTCTGCTACGGTAAGTCTTGATTCGGTGCTTATCATAATTACTTCGCTTTTTCAACTACTTCTACTAATCTCCAACGCTTGTCCTTGCTCAACGGACGGGTCTCCATGATGCGTACGGTATCGCCGATACCTGCAGTGTTGGCCTCGTCGTGCGCCTTGAACTTGGTCGTACGGTTTACAAATTTTCCGTAGATGGGGTGCTTTACCTTTCTGTCTACGGCCACGGTGATGGTCTTTTGCATTTTATTGCTAACCACTTTGCCCACCCGTTCTTTTCTGTCGTTCCTTTCCATAGGAATTATTTTTGAAGTTCTTTAGCTCTCAATTCTGTTTGCAATCTGGCTACCAGCTTACGAGACTCCCGGAGTTTCATGGGATTTTCGATGGCTGTCACTTGATGCGCAAACTGCATCTTGCGGAGCGCTTCTTTCTCGGCGGCGATCTTTTCCTGAAGCTCGGCTGCCGTCAATGCTTTGATATCTGAATTTTTCATGCCTTGGTAGCTTCTACGTAGTCGTGCTTAATCGTAAACCGGGTCTTCATCGGCAACTTGCCTTCTGCCAGACGCATCGCTTCTTTTGCTGTCGCAATGTCCACGCCTCCTGCTTCGAACAGGATGGTTCCGGGTTTGATCACGGCCACCCAGTATTCAGGAGCACCTTTACCTTTACCCATCCGCACTTCAGCAGGTTTGCGGGTGATGGGTTTGTCGGGGAAGATGCGAATCCACACCTGGCCTTCACGCTTCATGGCGCGGGTTACTGCAATACGTGCAGCTTCCAATTGGCGGGCAGTGATCCATCCGCCTTCCAGGGCTTTCAATCCAAATGAACCAAATGCGATAGAGTGACCTCTGGTGGCCATTCCTTTCACACGGCCCTTCTGCATTTTTCTGAATTTCGTTCGTTTCGGCTGTAACATTGTTACCTATTCTTTATAGTTGCTTCGAAATAATTATCCGTTTCTTCTAGGTCCGCCGCCACGGTTGTCGCCGCCGCGTCGCTGGCCTCCACCTTCACCACCGCGACGATCGCCGCCCGGTCTGCCACCACCACCTTCTCTTCTGCGTCCGCCTCTTTCGTTGCCGCCGCGCTCATTGCCACCTTTCTGTCCGGGGCCTTGTTGTGCGTTGCTAACAACTCCTACGTTCGGGGAAAGATCACGTTTGCCGTAGATCTCGCCTTTGAAGATCCATACCTTGATACCGATCTTGCCGTATACGGTCTGCGACTCGGAGATCGCATAGTCGATGTCGGCGCGAAGGGTGTGCAGGGGCACGCGTCCTTCTTTGTATTGCTCTGTTCTCGCCATTTCGGCGCCGGCCAAACGGCCCGAGCATTTGATCTTGATGCCTTCTGCTCCCACGCGCATAGCCGAAGCGATAGCTTGTTTCATGGCGCGCTTGTAAGAGATACGAGCCTCAATTTGTTGTGCGATCGATTCGCCTACCAGTTTCGAATCCAGTTCAGGACGTTTGATCTCAAAGATGTTGATTTGAACATCCTTGTTGGTGAGTTTCTTCAACTCTTCCTTGATCTTGTCGACCTCGTTTCCGCCTTTACCGATCACAACGCCGGGACGGGCAGTGTGAATGGTCAACGTGATGCGCTTCAGGGTCCTTTCGATCACCACTTTCGCGATACCACCTTTGGGGATACGTGCCTCTACGTAT
>CBIHQM010000516.1:0-4326 GCA_966211885.1 uncultured Chryseolinea sp. | reverse complement strand
ATGCGAAACGATTCGGCGCTCACCAGGAAGCGATCGATAAATCCGAGCGATGTTCGGGGGAAGGTCAACGTCACCACCAGCAGTGCCTGATCCACGTTGGCCGCCAGCACATGCGAGTGTCCCGTTTTTTTGACGGACTGTCGAAGGATGTGATTCTTGCGTTCGAGGATGGCCGTGATGGAGCCGATGTTGTGTTCCAGGTCCACCGACACACGGTCGCCCACAGCCACCGGGTTGGTTTCTTTGATGCCTTCCAGCCGGATCTTTCCCCGCACACGGCAGGTGTGTATTTTTCCATCGGGGCCCAGAACCTCGTAGAATGAACCGGTAGAACGCAGGACCAGGCCTTCTATCATACCAGTAAAGTTCGGCAATAGTGCATGATCTTTTCGGTAGCGCCCAGGTTTTCTTCAACGTAGAGACGCGTCACATCGCATGCCAGCAAAAAGGTCTCGGGCGAGTTTAGCATCTCGTATTTGGCTTTCAGGTCGGTATAGTCGCGCACTTCGAAGGCGCCACCGCGATTGATGAGGTCCACGGCCTCCTGGTATTTCTCATAGTCCTTGTTGCCAAAGAAGATGGGCACGCCATAGCACGCGGCCTCCAGGATGTTGTGCAGGCCCTTGCCATAGGCACCGCCGATAAAGGCAAATTCACCATAGCGATACAACCGCGAAAGCATGCCGATGTTGTCGATGATAAGCACCTGGTAGTCTTCCAGGGGCTTGCCGGCCGCCTGCGAAAAACGGATGGACTTTACTTGCAGGGAATTTTCCATCGCCGTCATAAAGGTCTCCGTGATCTCATGCGGTGCGATGATGAACTTGACACGGTTCTCGTTGATGAGGGGTGCCAGCACGTCGAAATCTTCCGGCCAGCAACTTCCCACCACGAAGGTCTTCTGATCGCTTTTGAACTGTTTGGCAACTGGAATTTCGCCGCCCTGTTTCACGATGGCATAGACACGATCGAACCGCGTGTCGCCGGCAACAGCGCAAGCGGTGATACCGATGGATTTCAACAGGCGCAACGATGTTTCGTTTTGTACAAAGAAGTACGAGAAGTTCTTTAAGATGCCGCGATAAAATCCGCCGTAAGGCTTAAAGAACATTTGCTCCTCGCGAAAGATAGACGAGATGGACAGCAATGGGATCTGGTGTCGCTTCAACGCTTTGGCATAATGATGCCAGAATTCATATTTCACAAATACGGCCAGCGTCGGTTTCACGATGGAAATGAATCGCTCCGCATTCGCCGCAGAATCCCACGGCAGGTAACACACAAAGTCGGCCTGGTCATAATTCTTGCGCACCTCGTAGCCTGACGGTGAGAAGAAGGTGAGCAATATTTTTGTTTGCGGATATTCTTTTTTTAACGACACGATGAGGGGGCGGCCCTGCTCGAATTCACCCAGCGATGCACAGAGCACCCAAACCACCTTGGCGTGGTTTTGACGAAAGTTTTCGCTTAGTTTCGTAAAGACGTCTTTTCTTCCGGTTACAAATGCCCGGGCTTTGTTATGAAAAAGGGCGGCTATGCTGTAGCCGGCGCGCATCACAAAAAGGACGAGATTATACAGTATGATCATGCAGCGTCAAAAATAGGCAACTTGGGGTGAACCCCAGACAACGACATGGCAAAGAAGACACTTAAATTTCAACCCATAAGGCCCTCACTATCTATAAAATCTTTATTTTTAAATTTAAAAACCACCTTATGAAGTTATTTGTACGCAAGAGTTTTCTCCTCTTACTGTCCATAACCCTTTCTGTTTCCGTCTTTGCCCAAAGCGAAACCGACATTGCCGATTATCTGAAGGCCGGTCCCGAAGATGCGGGCAAGCTCATGGGTGCCTATCTCTCGCCCATGATCACGGCCGCCTCCTATGGCTTCAACGGCGGCTGGTTCACCACCGCCAAGGCCCACAAAACCTTGGGTTTCGACTTGGGTGTTTCTGTGAACGGCGTTTTCATCCCCTCCTCCAATAACTACTTCCGACCCGCTGAGCTGGGACTCAAAACCACGACCCTCGTCTCTCCCACCAGCGGCAATGCCCCCACCCTGGTAGGCCCGAAGGATGCCACAACCTATGTCTCGACATACGGTGGACAAAACGTCACCTTTAGTGGTCCGAAAGGCTTGGACTTCAAAGACAATTTCAAGATCAGCGGCGCGTTGGCCCCCACTGTTCAATTGGGTATCGGCATCGTGAAGAGCACCGACCTGAAGATCCGATGGATGCCTGAAGTGACTGCCGGAGACACCAAAGTGAAATACCTTGGCTTCGGCGTGTTGCACGATATCAAACAACACATCCCCGGGATCAAACATCTCCCCTTCGACCTTTCTGTGATGGTGGGCTACACCAACCTCAAAGGCAAAACCAACATCGCCGGCTATGTGGCTTCGGGCGATGCAACCAAACCACAGGAGTTGCACTACAACATGAATGCCTGGTTGATGCAAGCCCTGATCTCGAAGAAGATCGCTATAGTTACTTTTTATGGTGGATTGGGCTACAACGCCGTGAAGACTTCGGCAGATGTGAAAGGCTCCTATGCATTCCTCCCTGTTACCCCGGTTACCCCGGCCAGTGTAGACCCTGTGTCCATGAGCTTCAAGAACAACAGCTTCCGTGCTACCGCCGGCATGCGTCTGAACCTTGGTCCCATCTATCTCTCGGGCGACTATACCTTGCAAAAGTTTAGCACCGTTTCGGTAGGGCTAGGCGTCACCGTCCGCTAAGGGCATTTTATTTGCCTGTGTAATTCGGTTTCCGTTTTTCGATGAATGCCTTCATGCCTTCTTTTTGATCGGCAGAGGCAAACGACAAGTAGAAATTCTTGCGCTCGAAGGCCAGGCCCTCGTCCAGCAACGTTTCGAACGAACGGTTCACGGCCTCTTTCGCCAACTGCACGGCCACCGGCGACATGCGCGCGATTTCCTGGGCCAGTGCCACGGCTTCTTTTAAATACATTTCGACCGGGACGATCTTGTTGATCAGCCCGTGGGCCAGGGCTTCTTCTGCCGGCATAAAACGCCCGGTCAAAATCAACTCCATGGCTTTGGCTTTGCCCACCGCGCGGGTGAGACGTTGCGTGCCACCCGCTCCCGGCAGCGTGCCGATCTTGATCTCGGGCTGGCCGAAAGTGGCCGTTTCGGAAGCGACGATCATGTCGCAGGTCATGGCAAATTCACATCCACCCCCGAGGGCAAAACCCGACACCGCGGCGATGACCGGCTTCTTCGTTTTCCGGATCTGGTCCCACGTGCTAAACTGGTCGATCAGCAACATATCGATGGCCGACATATCGGCCATTTGTTTGATGTCGGCCCCGGCGGCGAAGGCTTGTTCATTGCCGGTGATGATGATGGCCCTCACGTTTGCGTTGGCATCCAACCCCTTTAACGCGTCGCGCACTTCCTCCATGAGCTGGCGGTTGAGGGCGTTGAGTTCTTTGGGACGGTTGAGTTGAATGAGGGCGACAGCAGGAGCGTATTGCTCGGTGACGATGATGAATTCCATAGCGGGTTGTGTTTCAGACAAAGCTAAAAAGAATCCAGGCCCTAAAAATAGAAAAGCCACCTCCTGAGCGAGAGGGGCTTTTCAAATCAAAAGGTTACTTAAAAAGTATACTAATGCATCGATTAATAGCCCATCGGTTTCTTTCGTAACCACCCGGGTGTTTATTTTGGGATGATTTACTGAAATAACCGGTTTTTGTGCTGTTTTCGCCTATGAATAAAGTGAAAGTACTTTTTGTTTGCCTGGGCAATATTTGCCGCTCCCCACTGGCGGAAGCCATTTTTAAGGATAAGGTCCACCGCCGGAACCTGGACCGGCATTTCCTGGTGGAATCGTGTGGCACCGCCAACTATCACATCGGCGATACCCCAGATCCCCGCACCATTGCCAACGCCAAAAAGAACGGCATCGCCATCGACCACCTGGGCCGTCAATTCACATCCAAGGACTTTTTGGATTTTGATCACATCTTCGTGATGGACCGCAGCAACTATCAAAATGTGCTGCGCCTCTTGCAGAACCCGGCCGACCGCGACAAGGTGGCGATGATGCGCAACTTTGACCCTACTGCTCCGGGCGAGGATGTGCCGGACCCTTATTACGGGACCGAGCGGAACTTCCAGGAAGTATTCGATATCCTGGACCGCTCCACCGAGAACCTGTTGACCCACCTGGAGAAAAATCTGCGGGCTTAGAGACTCTTGGTAACCGCCTGGCCGATGAGGCCGGCTACCCGTTCAGAGACTGCGATCTTGCCGGCGGCTTCGATGGCTTTTGCCGACATTTTGTGCAGGGTCTTT
>CBIHQM010000515.1:0-4328 GCA_966211885.1 uncultured Chryseolinea sp. | reverse complement strand
GCTATGAACTACCAGGAGTTTGGCGACCCGGAAACACAAACGCGCATCCAGCAATATGAAATGGCCTACCGCATGCAAACGGCCGTGCCCGAACTTTCTGATTTGACGCAGGAGCCGGATCATATCATAAAAATGTACGGCGCCGACTGTCTCGTGCCGGGCACGTACGCATCCAACTGCTTGCTGGCGCGGAAGCTCTCCGAGTCAGGAGTTCGCTTTGTGCAGCTGTACCACCAGGGCTGGGACCAGCACGGCAACATGGTAGGCGAAATGCCACTGCAGGCCGAAGACGTCGACCGCTCCACTGCCGCACTCGTGATGGACCTGAAACAACGGGGCTTGTTGGATGAAACCCTGGTGATCTGGGGAGGCGAATTCGGCCGCACAAACTACTGCCAGGGCAAACTGAGCAAGGAAAATTATGGCCGTGACCACCACCCGAGAGCCTACACCATCTGGATGGCCGGCGGCGGGGTGAAACCCGGACTGGTCTATGGAGAGACCGATGAATTTGGCTATAACATCGTGCGCGACCCCGTGCACGTAAACGATTTTCATGCTACCGTCCTTCACCTGATGGGACTGAACCATGAACAACTCACCTATAAACACTTGGGTAGACGATATCGCCTCACCGACGTAGCCGGCAAGGTGGTTTCGGGAATACTGGCTTGAACCACTCATGGAGAGACTACAGCGCATCATCCTGAATATCATTTTCTGTATCCAGGTCCTTCTGATTTTTTTGTTGTTCTTCGAAGACCAAATACAACTCCCGGCCTGGCTGCAGGTGGCGGGACGCATGCACCCGTTGGTGTTGCACATTCCGATTGGCATGGTTAGATCAGGCCGTGGCCCCCGTGATCATCAGCTTCGGCCTCATCCTGACCTCGCTGTCGGCTTCCGTGACGGCGTTGTTTGGATTTTTTCTGAGCCTCCAGGGCGACTATGGCGATGATGCGCTCACCCGTCACAAAGTGAGTGGCGTGTTGTTGAGCTTCTTGTGCTACTTCGTGGTGTTGTTATATCAACAGAAAAAACGTCAAGCCATATTCTTTGGAGCAGGCCTGGTTTGTTTTGTTACGCTCGTCGTGGCCGGTCACACCGGGGCCGTGCTCACCCATGGCGAGAACTTTGTGCTGGCCCCCATGACCCGCGGTGAAAAGCCGGTGTTGACCGTAGAGACAGCATCCGTCTATCATTTCGCGGTGGAACCGATCCTGGAAAAGAAGTGCTTCTCCTGCCACAACGAATCCAAAGCCAAAGGTGGCCTCATCATGACCACGGTAGAGAAGTTCAAGGCCGGCGGAAAAGAGGGCACGGCCTTCACCGAAGGCCATCCCGAAGCGAGCCGCATGATCAAAGCGTTCTATCTTCCTTTGAGCGACGACAAACACATGCCCCCCGACGGCAAACCTCAACTCTCATCCCTCGAGATCACCACCCTCAAAGCATGGATAAAGGCCGGGGCCGACTTCGATAAAAAACTGGCCGAATACAAAGCCAGCGACTCGCTCACCTTCATCACCACCGCCTTTGCATCATCGACCACGCCAGGCCAGGAAAATCAAGTGCTGTATACTTTTCCGGGGTTGTCCGACGATAAAGTTGCCAAACTGAATACACCCTTTCGGTCGGTGTTTCCCCTGTATCAAAACAGTCCCGCGTTGCAGGCCGATTTTTTTGTAAAGAAAGCCTTTGAAGTAAAGGCCGTGGAGGAATTGAAAGCGGCAGCCAATCAACTGGTCGTGGTCAATCTTTCGCGCATGCCGGTAACCGACAAAGAGATTCCCCTGTTGGCGACTTTCAAAAACCTGGAACAATTGAACCTGAACTTCACGGCCATCACCGGAAGCACACTCGGTGACTTGAAAGCGCTAAAAAATCTGAAACTCCTTTCCCTGTCCGGCACCACCATAAAAGCCAAAGACCTCGCCCCGGTACTGGACGCACCCGCCTTGCACACCGTGTATCTTTGGAACACACCCGTGACCGACGCCGAAATCGAAGCCTTCCAAAAGGAACATCCGAAGATCACCTTTATAAAGGATTCCTTCCACGACAACACCATCCTGCGCCTCAGCAAACCCTCGCTTGAAAACGAAGGTGTAGTGAAACGAAACGATAAGGTGAAATTGAAACACACGATGCCGGGCGTTATCATCCGCTATACCCGCGATGGAACCAACCCCGACAGCGTGAACAGCACAGAATTCAAAGAGCCATTTCTGGCCACGGAAACCTTCGTCATAAAAGCACAGGCCTGCAAGGCGACATGGCATTGCAGCGACGTGTATGAATCCACCGTGTTTGTGGAAGGCATTCATCCCGTGAAAATGAAATTCTTCAATGAGCCCGATCCGCAATACCCCGGCGAAGGCGTGACCAGTCTCATGGATCATCGGAAGGGCGTGAGCGATGTGTTGAAGGAGCCCTCATGGGTGGCCTATCGGGACAAACCATTTGCCGCAGGGTTTTGGTTTGATAAGGAATTCCCAAAAAGCATGGTGTTCAGTTATGCCAGGAACCTGGGCGCCTATAGTTTTCCTCCCACCGATGTCGAGGTGTGGGCGGGGAAAGATGAGAAGGATGCCAGGCTGATCCAACGCATCAAGATCGAGCAACCCAAGGGCTACGACCCCAATAAAGTGGCAGCCCTCACCATCCCCTTGTCACCCCATCCCTATGCGTTTTATAAGATCGTGGCGCACCCGGTGGCAAAACTTCCGGCGTGGCACGATGGCAAAGGAGACAAGGGCTGGGTTTTCTTTGATGAAGTGTTTTTCTATTGAGCTAGTTCAAGGCATTCTTGAATACGCGGAGCACACGTTCGCGCGCGAAGGCGTGGTCGACGATAGGCTTGGGATATTTTTCGGATTCGAATTCGGGCACCCATTTTTTTACATAGGCCAGATCTTTATCGAATTTTTCGGTTTGCAACCGCGGGTTGAAGACACGGAAATAGGGGGCGGCATCACAGCCCGACCCGGCAGCCCATTGCCAGCCGCCGTTGTTTGCGGCGAGATCATAGTCCAGTAATTTTTTTGCAAAGTAAGCCTCCCCCCAGCGCCAGTCGATGAGGAGGTGTTTGGTGAGAAAGCTGGCGACGATCATGCGCACACGGTTGTGCATGAACCCCGTCGCGTTCAATTCCCGCATGCCAGCGTCCACGATAGGATAGCCCGTTCTACCTTCACACCAGGCTTCAAACTCGTGCGGATCGTTGCGCCAGGCAATCCGGTCATAGGAAGGCTTAAACGATTGGGTTTGCACCTGCGGGAAATGCCAGAGGATCATTTGATAAAAGTCGCGCCAGATCAGCTCGTTCAACCAGGTGGCGTTTTTTTGCGCGCCCAATTGGGCCAGCTGGCGGATGCTCACCGTTCCGAAACGCAGGTGAACACTCAAGCGCGTTGTGCCCTTCACCGCTGGAAAGTCACGCTGCTGATCATACTTTTCGACAATGGCACGCTTCACCACGCGCTCGGGAAAATCAACCGGCGAGGGTGTGAACCCCAAATCATCAAGCGTTGGAAAAGGGAGGTGCTTTGTTTTTAGAAAATGTTTGAAATATTTTTCGGTAGGATAGGACTTCAGGTGGAAGGGGGTTAGAGCAGCCTTCCACTTCCGGCTGTAAGGCGTGAAAACAGTGTAAGGCGATCCGTCGTCCTTTACAACTTCGTTCTTTTCGAAGATCACCTGGTCTTTAAAGGTCTTGAATGCAACACCTTTCCGCTGGAGGATATCACTTATCTGACCGTCGCGTTCCCGGGCATACGGCTCGTAGTCGTGATTCGCATAAACGGCTTTTGGTTTCAATGTTGCATACAACTTAACGGGGTCGCCACACAACACCAGCAGGGAACTCCCCAATTCTTCCAATTGCGTTTTTAAAAGCGCTAGCGACTGGTGAATAAAAGTGACCCGTGCGTCATCGCGGTCATCCAGTTTGTCCAGGATCGATGTATCGAATATAAAAACAGGAAGCACATCTTGATTTTCTCTCAACGCATGATACAACCCGGCATTGTCTTGCAGCCGGAGGTCCCTGCGGAACCAAAACAATGTCGTGGACGACGTGACCAAGGTGGCGGGAACTTCGAATAAGGCAGCCTTCACGAAATCATTTTTCTTCTAAACAGCTAATTTAACAAGTTGTTTGATTTTTCATTTGCGCTTCGCTCTGAACGTGCCGTTGGGTTGAATGGAAACCAATTCATTAGCTTTTCCCGAAGCGTCTACCTCAAACCGGACCTGGAAACCTTCCAGTATTTTGATCTTGAATTCGTTGGGTTTGGTGGCGGCCAGTTCGTATTCAGGTTGGCCGG
>CBIHQM010000514.1:0-4378 GCA_966211885.1 uncultured Chryseolinea sp. | reverse complement strand
CGGATCTTTAGGCATAAATGCAGCCAAGTATCCACCTTCTTTGTCAAGTTGAAATTGAAACAAAGTGTCCAAGTCTGAAATTTCCGTTGGTCTGAGTTTTATGTCAAGTTTACTGTTTACCATTGTTGTATTGTCTATTGGAATTTATTGCCCGTTTGAGGTCGTCCATTTCATGCGTTATTAGAGGTCTTGAGCGGTTCCGATAGTTATTGGGACGAACCGCTACTTCTTATAAATAAGCAAGCACATCCCAGTATAGCTGCTGGCGGCAAATCCCCCCTCTACGGTCGATCGGAACCTCACCCCTAAAGTAATTTCTTTGCTGGGCAGCTTTTTGTAAATATTGCCGGAAAGCAGAAACTTCCTGTTTTCCCATGAGCTACCGGAGGAGATCAAACTTCCTTCGATGACAACATTATCCGTTACGTCATACAATTCCACTTCCGACAAATTTCCCCCACCCGCATAGGGATCTGATGCAAACACGATCGAATCTGTCGCGTAATCGGCTTTGTTGAACTTAAACAACAGACTGCCACTATACGTTGGCGTAGCGCTATTGGTGTTGCCACCGCCGCCGGGAATTACTAACCGTGTTACAAGATCCGGCATGCCATCGCCGTTCTCGCCATTGGTGCCATTGCAGAGGTATTGTGTGGAGGCAACTTCATTGCCAGCCAGTTGACCATCGCCATTCAGATCGAGACCTGTGATTACCTTCAAGCCGCCGTTGGGACAATCATCGCTTACCGGTTCAGGAATCATATCGAAAATAGACGACCCACCATTGGTTCCGTTGGTTCCGTTCGAACCGGTTGATCCAGTCTTACCGTTGCAGACGAAGTTCGTGGTCTCCACTTCGTCCGGATTCAGTGCACCATTCCGGTCTTTGTCCAGTCCACTTTGAAGTTTAAAGCCGCCATTCTCGCAATGGGCTCCCGGGCCTTCCTCGGCAACACCGATCAGCGAGTTAAGACCTGGCTGGCCATCTTCCCCCTGGCACGACAACAAGATAATGGCGATCAAAAAGATAGTTGAATAACGTTTCATAAGATTTTGTGTAATAGGGTTTCAGATGATACATAAAACGACCCTGGAACAGACGTCCAACCGGTTGAAAATTGACGGCTAACAGAATCAAAAAAATAAACCTCAAAACCGTCACCGGTTTTGAGGTTTCAGAGGTCTCGAGCGGATTCGAACCGCTGTAGAAGCTTTTGCAGAGCTCTGCCTAGCCACTCGGCCACGAGACCAATCTAACCGCTTTTCCTATCGGTCGGCATAGCCGCCCGTTCGTCCAAACAGTGTGCAAAACTAAAAAAAACGGGGGTTATTGCAACGCCCGTAAAAAAAGAAAGGTGGCCAAGACGGCCACCTTTCCGTTCTTTTAAGCTACTTATTCGGCTTTGGGTTCGCCGCTGCCGCCGCTCATTTTCTCTTTCAAAGCGCTCAACGCTTCCAGGTCGCCCAAAGTGGATTTCTCCGACTGTTGGTTGATCGACTGGATGGTGTTGCCCTTTGCGGGAGCCGGTTTCTTCTTGCCTGCTGTGGCGCTCGGTTTTTCTTCCTCGCCCGACCAAACAGCCTTGTGCGAAAGCACGATGCGGCGATCGTCTTTGGAGAATTCAAGCACTTTGAAATCCAGCGATTCGCCAACTTCCGTTTTGGAGTTGTCTTCTTTCGCCAGGTTCTTGGCAGCGCAGAAGCCTTCGATGCCGTAAGGCAACTCCAGCACGGCTCCTTTGTCGTTCTTGCTGATGATGGTACACTTGTGAACGCTGCCGATCGTGAAGATCGTTTCGAACGTATCCCAAGGGTTTTCTTCCATATGTTTGTGGCTCAGGGCCAGTCTGCGGTTGGCCGCATCCAGCTCCAGCACTTGCACTTCCATCGTCTCGCCCACCTTCACAAATTCCGAAGGGTGTTTGATCTTCTTGGTCCAGCTCAAATCGCTCACGTGCACCAGGCCGTCGATACCTTCTTCCAGCTCGATGAACAAGCCAAAGTTGGTCAGGTTGCGAACGATGCCTTTGTGTTTGGTGCCCACAGCGTATTTGCTCAATACGTCTTGACGGGTCCAAGGATCTTCGGTCAGTTGCTTGATGCCGAGCGACATCTTGCGCTCGTCGCGATCCAGGGTCAGCACAACGGCTTCCACTTCGTCGCCCACTTTCATGAAATCTTGCGGGTTGCGCAGGTGTTGCGACCAGCTCATTTCGCTCACGTGGATCAAACCTTCCACACCGGGTTGCAGTTCGAGGAACGCACCGTAGTCGGCCACGTTCACGATCTTGCCTTTCACTTTCGATCCTACCTGGATCTCGGTGGGCAATGCATCCCAAGGATGAGGCGTGAGTTGCTTCATGCCCAAAGAGATCCGTTTCTTGTCGCCATCGAAATCCAATACCACCACCTTAACCGTTTGGTCAAGCTTGAGCACTTCTTCCGGATGGTTGATACGACCCCAGCTGATATCGGTAATGTGCAGCAATCCGTCTACACCACCCAAGTCGATGAATACACCGAAGTTGGTCATGTTCTTGATCACGCCTTCCAATACTTGTCCTTTTTCCAGGTTGGTCAGGATCACCGCTTTTTGTTGCTCGAGATCTTTCTCGATCAGCACTTTGTGCGATACGACTACGTTGTCGTTGGTGTAGTTGATTTTCACCACTTTCACCTCGATCGACTTGTTCACGTAGATATCGAAATCTCGGATAGGCTTCACGTCGATTTGCGAACCGGGCAAGAACGCCTCGATGCCAAATACGTCCACGATCAAACCACCTTTTGTTCTGCGTTTCACGAAGCCTTCGATCACCTCGTCTTTGTCCAGCGCAGTCTGTACATATTCCCAGCCTTTCACCAGCTTCGCCTTGCGGCGGCTCAGCACGAGTTGGCCCATGGCGTCTTCCCGTTCTTCGATGAACAGGTCAACGGCATCACCAATCTTCAGGTTGGTCATTTCTTTGAATTCCGCCAGGGGCACAAGGCCGTCTGACTTGAAACCGATATTGAGAATAACGTCGCGGTCGTTAATGCCCACCACAACGCCTTTCACCACTTCACCACTGTTCACAGACGTCACGGTGCCGGAGTACATTTTCTCCATTTCCGCACGCTTGTCTTTGCTGTAGCCTTCGCCGAAACCTTTGGAGTCGAATGCATCGAAGTCAAATTCACCGGGAATTTGTTTTTCGTACTTCGCCTTCTTCAGTTCCGAAACGGGGATAGCCTCCGTAGAGATCTCTTCCTTGCCGGCCGACTTGATCTCAGCCAACGGATCATCTTCGTCGATGTCGATCTTTTCGCCTTTTGCCTTCTTCACAGGGCCTTTAGCGTCAGTGCTTTCCACCGCCTTACGGGGTCTTTCGCCTGGTTTTGAAATTTTAGCCATAATAAAAATTCACCCTTTCTATACATGCCCCGGCCGGGTAAACCGCGACACTTTTGGTTATACATACTGTCCACCCCAACCGGGAGGGCCAGCCCAGCTCATTCGAGCGGGGTCGCAAAGGTAGTAAAAATCCAGCAATTTTCAGCCATAACCCCTCATCAACCCGCTGATTTCCCCCCGTTTACCCGAGTCGGAGGCCCCAGACAGGGCCCCATCCGCTCCAAGTCCCACCCATCCCGAGTCGCCCAATTCCAATCCCACCCTTTTCCCGAAACCCCGACCCCATTTGTTGGTGTCCCACCAACAAATCTTCTCGGATACCCATCGCATTCAGGACTTCCCACGCTATCCCACTCCAACAACCGCATAGACCCCTTTCCACCCTCCGAAGCCTCAACGAAGGCCCGCCCCAAAAAGCAAAAGCCCTCGGTAACGAGGGCCTGCTTCAAAATTCCAATATCATTTAGAGCTTATTCCAAATCCTCGATCTTAAGTGTTCCCAAGGAATATTCTAATAACACTTTCTGAAACAGCAACCGATACTCCGCCTGAGCCTTATCCACCTGCGCCTGAACATACCGGCCGTTGGCTGTCGAATACTCCACCAGGTTGGTCACACCGAGGTTATACCGTTCCGTTTCGTATTCTATCGCCATGCTAGCGGCTTTAAGTTGGTCCACCGTCACCTGGAAGGCTTTTTTTGCCCCCTCGAAGTTTCGCGATGTGCGAATGATGTCGTTTTTGAGTTGGTATTCGGCATTTTTTGTAGTCAGCTGGGCATTCCGGTAAATCGTACGCTGCTGAACGGTCTGGGTGCGGTTCTGGAGTCCGTTAAAGATTGGGATGGTCAGTTGCAAACCGTAGGACTTGTACACGTTGTTCGTTCTGAATTGCTCATTGAATGGCCTCGGAACATCCGGGTTCGCAACCGTAGTGCTCGTGTTCACTTTGTTGAGAACATAACTTCCCGGCCCGGTATTG
>CBIHQM010000513.1:0-4412 GCA_966211885.1 uncultured Chryseolinea sp. | reverse complement strand
AGATCGACACCTTTGTGTTCAATAACGTAGTGATCTGGCTTATGACCCTGTTGCTATACGTCACCCTGTATTTTGAGTGGCTTCGCAAGCTGATCAACTCCTTCGATAAGGTACCGGGCAAGTTCAACCTGCCCAAGAGTAAACCGAAAAATAAATAAAGCATTCAGGTAACTTTTTGGCTGGGAATGCTGAATTTCTAACTTTGTGAACGAATAATTTTATAGCTATGAGAATTGTATTGATCGGGCTAATACTGACGCTCTTCGCATGCGGCGGCTCTTCCAAGAAAACGGATGAGCAGGCTTTCATTGAAGGGCTGGACACGGCGAAAGCCGAGGGGCCTTCGATATCCGAAGGCGTTATTGGTGATATCCTGCAACAGATCCCAAGCCCGTTGGAGATCTCGGTATTGCTGAAAGAGTCCGGCAAAAAGTACAACGTGAGCTACCTCAACTCGGCCGACAACAGCTCGAAGTACAACAGCAACTACAAGAAAGCCCTCAACCTGGGCGTTTATGGCACCGACTTGGGCTACACCAATATCTATGAACAGAACAACGACGGTGTGAAATACATGGCCTCCATCAAGAGCCTGGCCGACGGTCTCAACATTGGCCAATTTTTCGACATCGAAACCATTGGCCGCCTGGCCACCAACAGCAAGAACCTCGATTCACTGCTGCTCATCACCACCCAGAACTTCAACAGCATCAACCACTACCTGCAAACGCAAAACCGCTCGAATCTTAGCGTGTTGTTCTTGACCGGCGGCTGGCTGGAAGCCCTCCACATCACGTGCGAAGTGGCACAAGCCAACCCCACCAACAAGGAACTGCAGGAAACCATCGGTGAGCAAAAAATCATCCTCGAAAACATACTCCTGCTCCTCTCCTTCTACAAGGAAACGGACCAAAATATGGCATCATTGTTGACTGACATGGAGGAGTTGAAAAAGATTTATGACAAGGTAAATATCACGTATACCTATAAGGAATCAACTTTCGAGATCGTGGATGGCGTTATGGTCATCAAAGACAACAGCTCCAGTACGATCGATATCAAGCCCGAAGATATTGCCAACATCCGGGCCACAGCCTCTTCTATCAGAAACAAGATTATAAGCTAAGTATATAAAAGGAGCCTATGAAAAAGTTAATTGCTATTGTTCTATCCGTTTTCATTCTAAGCGCCTTAGAAGTGATCGGACAGTGCAACTCAGAAGCCTTAAGCAACCAGTGCATTCCCAAGCTTTCTGCAGGTTTCAACTTCCTGAAGAGCTATAAAATTGACAAGGGGGGAAAAGATTTTGTGGAGTATAGCTACGTGTTCACCAAGGGCACGCAGTATATGATCAACATCTGTGCAGCGGCCCAGCCTACCGATGGCATCGTGGTGAGCCTGTACGATTCCAACCGGAACAAAGTAGCCACCAGTAAGATCAACGGCCAGTTCATTTCGGCCATTGCCTATCCTTGCAACACCACCGGCATCTACTACATCCAGTACACCTTCGATGGTTCTACCGGATATTGCGGCGGCAGTGCACTGGGTTTCAAACGCTGATCGCACACCGACCAAACATCACAAAGGCTTCCTTACCGGAGGCCTTTTTTTATTGCTTACTTTTAACTCATGGAGCAACACCCGATCGTCATCCCCTACCAGGCCCGTTACTTCACCCTGGGCACACTGAGCCCCCAAACCCGGCAGATCTGGTTTGTGCTTCACGGCTATGGCCAACTGGCGGAATACTTTCTGAAGAAATTTAAAGTACTGGAAGACCAACACGTCTTCGTCGTTGCGCCGGAAGGATTGGCGCACTTTTACCTTGACAACCTGCAGACCACCGGCCGCGCTTCCGACCGCGTAGGCGCCTCTTGGATGACCAAAGAAAACCGGTTGGTGGACATTCAAAATTACCTGGCCTACCTCAACGCCATCGAACAAAACGTGCTGGAGAACGTCACAAACATTCCCGTGACCATCCTGGGCTTCTCACAGGGCGCTGCCACTGCTTCACGCTGGGCCGTCGAAGGCAAAGTGAAATTCCAGCGCCTGATCCTCTGGGCCGGTGTCTTCCCTCCCGACATGGACTTTCATTCGGCTCACCAAATTCTGGAGCACAAGGAAACGTGCTTTGTCTATGGCACCTCCGATCCCTTCATCAATGACAGTCGCTTCGCCGAGATGAACCTGCTCTCCGCTAAATTGGGCATCACACCGCGCGTCATTTCCTTTGATGGAAAACACGAGATGGACAGTGCTACCTTGTTAAAACTTAGCTAAACTCTTTTCACCACCGCAGCGCTGGCTTGGGCCGTGGGAAACACCGTGATGTCGGCCAGCACAACGTGTGGCGGGGCTTGCAACACATACAGCATGATGTCGGCAATGTCGGGCCCGGTCAAAGGCTTCATGCCCTTATACACACTGGCTGCTTTTTCTTCGTTGCCCTTGAAGCGTACCAAGGCAAACTCGGTTTCAACAAGTCCCGGGTTTATGGACGTCACTTTTATGTTGTAGGGATTCAGGTCGAGGCGCATGCCCTTGGTGAGCGCGTCCACAGCAAATTTGCTGGCACAGTAGACGTTGCCACCGGGATAGACTTCCTTGCCGGCGATAGACCCCAGGTTGATGATGTGGCCCGAAGCCCGTTCCGTCATGCCGGGGATCACTTCCTTCGACACATAGAGCAAGCCCTTCACGTTGATGTCGATCATGGCATCCCAATCCTCCTGGCTGCCCGTTTGAATGGGATCAAAGCCGTGGGCATTGCCGGCGTTGTTGATGAGCACATCGATGGCCTTCCATTTCTCCGGCAGCGAACGGATCGCGGCTTGTACGGCCCGCGCGTCGCGCACCTCAAACGAAAGCGTTGTCACGCTGGCTTGGGCCGAGAGCTCTTTCTGAAGGGCGTCCAGCCGGTCTTGGCGGCGGCCGCAAAGGATGAGATCAAAATTGTTTTTCGCCAGCAGACGGGCGGTGGCTTCTCCGATACCCGACGTGGCGCCGGTGATGAGGACGATTCTCTTGCTCATAGTGGAACGATGGGATTTTTTTTGACTTGCCCAAAATAACGTAAAACTTCAGGCGACTGCCGCGAAAAATCGGTTTTCCTTTTTGCGCCCGGACCGGAAATTTGAACGGCGGTCAGGCGGTTATTGGAACATGAAATACAAGGTGATGGTATTGGTATTCATGCGGTGCAACGGCTGGCCATACACGTTGTTGGGGTTGCCCAGCACGTTGACGATACCCCGCGAAAAACGGAGTTCGGGCGAAAACTTGAAAAGCGGATAATAGAGATCGAATCCAAACCCCGCTTCCAGGCTCATGTTGGAATTGGTCACTTCCAAACTCTCCCCGGAATCGCTCTTCTTGCCCGATGCCTCGATGGCCGGCTTCACCCCGCCCACCATGTACATGCGGATGTTGCCGCGGCGTTCGGATTTATATTTCAACAACATCGGAAATTCCACCATGGTGGATTCGATGCGCTGGTTGTCGATGCGCTCGTCGGTGTAGCGGTACTGGACCCGTTGTTCATAGAACGACACCTGAGGCGTGAGGCGCACGTCCAAATATTCGGTGATGCGGTAGTTCACGATAAAGCCCAGCGAAAAGCCCGACATCCACGACGGGTTGATGGAGTGGACCGTGTCGAACGCGTGGGTGACAAACTTGTCGGAATATTGAACCTGGTAAATGGAAGAATGCAGGGCGATAAGGAAACCGTAGGTCAGTTTCTTATTGTCGTAGTTGGGGTTGTTTTTTTGGACCCAGGTGTTCTTTTGCGCCTCCGCGGTGAAAGCACAGACCAACAGCGCGAGCGCGAAAACTATTTTATGCCGGTGTAGATAGAGCTTATGCCAAAAGTGAGTGACTTGCATTGGGTCTGTTTAAATCCTACGTCGCGCAAGATGCGAAGAAAATCCTCGCCATCCGGGAAGGCCTCGACTGACTCCGGCAGATAGGTATAAGCCGTCTTATCACTCGACACAATCCTGCCTATTTTAGGTAAAATGAACTTAAAATAAAAATTGTATCCCTGTTTGAACGGGAACTTGCGGGGTCTTGAAAACTCCAATATCACCGCTACGCCACCCGGTCTCAGCACCCGGAAGATCTCTTCCAGGCCGCGTTCCAGGTGTTCGAAGTTCCGCACTCCAAACCCAACGGTCACGGCATCGAACTTATTTTCCTCAAATGGGAGATTTTCGGAATCGGCCAGTTGCAGCACGATCTTGTCGGCCACGTTGCGGTCCAGCATTTTTTTCCGTCCCACCTGCAGCATGCCTTCGGAAATGTCCACGCCGGTGATCTTTTCGGGGTTCAGACTCAGGGCCTGGAGAGCAAAGTCGCCGGTGCCGGTGGCCACGTTCATCGCGCCGAGCGGCGCGCGGGCGGCGAGC
>CBIHQM010000512.1:0-4412 GCA_966211885.1 uncultured Chryseolinea sp. | reverse complement strand
GCTTGGATTTTCCTTCCTTCTCCGCCTTCAAGCGGCACTGATCGCAATGCCCCAGCAAATAGGTTTCGTCGCCGCCGATATGAAAATACTTGGAGGGATGCGTGGCGACAAGTTCGGTAAACAGGTCGTTGAACAACTCGCGGTTCAAATCCTCCTTCAGCGGGCAAACCTGCGAATAGTCTTTCTGATCTTCGCGCAGGTCTTTGTAGCGTGGGTTACGCAGAATGTACTCCACGTGACCAAAGCTTTGCTGCAGGGGGATCACGTCGATCCCCAGGCCCTGGCAATAGCGTATAAAACCTGTCACTTCTTCCTTGCTATAGGCATACCGGTTGGCGATCATTGGATGCTTCTCGAAAGGATACGTGCCTTCCCATTCCATGACCAACGTGTTGATGCCGCTGCGACTCAGCCGTAACGCCAAATCACGCAACGCCTGAGGTGTCATTACCTGGATGCGCAGATCCAGGTGAAAACCTTTTACGACAAAGTCATTGGTCTTGGTCTGCTGGGCAGATCCGTGCGCGATACACACGAGGAGAAGAAAGGCGGATAAAATTTTTCTCATGATCAAAAGGTTTTACATATCGCGATGACGCGCGCGTAAGATCAGCTTCCGGCGAATGTAATAATTTGTAAAACAAAATCAGCGAAGGATTACGTAAACGCGAAGGGACTGAAACACCGGAGAATGAAAGAAGGTAGCTGTGTGTGCGTGTGCTTCTCCGGGGCGGCTAGTTGGGACTTTTTTTGTCCGACCGGCTGCGGTCCATCAGATACCGGATAGCCTCTTCCTGTGTTTCGAAAGGTTGAAAGGTTCTTCCGAACAAGATGTTGTATCCCTGCAGAATGATCCGCTTAGTCGCCGATAGCCCGACGAACGCGACCTTCTCCAGCAAATGCATCACCGCGCCAGACTCTTTCTCGGCATGACGCATAAAGGCCGGGGTAACGTAGGTGCGGTCGTTGAAGATCGCCATGGCCACCACTGGTTCGGAACGGGTCTGGATCAATTCCTTGAACTTCGTGGCGAGTTGCATCATCTGAGCCTCGTTACATCCCGTATAGTCGACCACGAGAATCTCATCGGCATCCTGGCGAAGGGTGTAAATGTGGGGCATGAGGGTTAGGCAGAAATCGTGCGAAAGATAACGACTATCTGTCAGCGGCAAAATGTTCTCGTTGTCTCTGTCGGCCAGCTAGCAAACGTATATTTTAAATGGTTGTGACTTCCTTCATGCAGCGGGTCTATTTGTACTACCCATTGGTTATCAGTATAATACGTCGTCTTGACTCAAGATAACTGGGTTAAACTTTTTTGATCGGTCTGTCATCCTAAAGGCTCGAGGGTGTCAAACTAATCACACGGATATGCTTAAGAATTACTTTACGATTGGCTGGCGAAACATTATCAGAACCAAAGGATATTCATTTATTAACATCTGCGGGCTGGCCATTGGTATGGCCGTGGCCATCCTGATTGGGCTTTGGGTTTTTGATGAGTTGAATCATAACAAGTCATTCAAAAACTACGACCGCCTCGGGCAGCTTTATCATCATGTAACGTTCGGAGAAGAGATCCTGACCATCAATGATGTTCCCGCGCCGATCGGTGAGGCCTTAAAAAGCAATTATGCCGAGTTTGAAGACGTAGCCATCACATCCTGGCCGGGAGAACATATTGTGGCTTATCATGAGACGCGAATGGCAGAAAACTGTCTTTTCGTTGAGCCTCAGTTTGCCAGCATGTTTTCAATTCAGATGACGGAAGGCGCCCCGGCCTTAACCGATGTTCACTCCATCATCATTTCCAAAACCCTGGCCACTTCGTTGTTTGGCAATTCGGCCGTTGGTAAAATGATAAAATTCGATAACCGGGACCTTCTGTTGATCACGGGCGTGTTTGAAGATTTTCCATCGAATTCAGAATTCGGAAACATAAAGATCCTGTTGCCGATGGGGTATTTCTTCGGTAGCAGTGAAGCGAACCGGAAGACCCTGAACAACTGGGAAAGCTACTCCTTCCAGTGTTTCGTGCTCATGAGAAATGAAGCGTTGTTCCAGCAGGCGGAACCCAAAATAAAACATGTCCTCTATGAAAATGCTTCGAATGACGGGAAAGCTGTCAAACCCGAGGGACTGCTATTTCCCATGAAGAAATGGCATCTCTATGGCACATTCAAAGATGGCATTAATACGGGTGGACAAATCAAGTTTGTATGGATGTTTGGCATCATTGGAATTTTTGTCCTGCTTCTGGCCTGTATAAACTTCACAAACCTCAGCACCGCCCGGAGCGAAAAACGCTCGAAGGAAGTAGGTGTCCGGAAGGTGATGGGTTCGGCGCGCCAGCAGTTGGTGGCCCAGTTTCTGAGCGAATCGCTCTTGATGGTGATGATCGGTTTTTCGCTGGCACTGGCCATGGCTGCTTTTTTGTTACGCTGGTTCAATGCCCTAGCGGATAAAAAGATGACTATTCCCTGGACAGATCCAAATTTCATTTTCATGTCCCTGGCGTTCATCTTGATCACTGTTTTTCTGGCGGGGAGTTACCCGGCTTTGTATTTATCATCCCTCAGTCCGGTTAAGACCCTGAAAGGCGTCTTCAAGGCAAGCCGGTTTGCTGCGTTGCCGCGAAAGGTCATGGTGATCTTTCAGTTTACAACTTCGATTGTACTCATCATTAGTACCCTGGTGGTATTTCTTCAAATTCAACATGCAAAAGACCGGCCGGTTGGCTTCGACCGTGAAGGCATTCTCCATATCGCCGTCCGCACGGAAGGGCTGGCAAAGGCAAATTACAACTCCCTGCGTAACGAACTCCTTTCGTCGGGGGCTGTTGAAAATATGGCGCTATCCGATTTCCCGATCACGGGGTCGATGAGTGCCGATGCGTCGTTGACCTGGGAGGGGAAAGACCCGGCCTTGCGACCGCTCGTGGCCATGAACAGTTGCAGTCATGACTTTCCAAAAACAAACGGTTTTCAATTCGTTGAGGGTCGTGATTTTTCGCGTGAGTTCAGTACCGATTCTTCCGCGGTGATCATAAACGAAATGGCGGCGAAACTCATCTCCGGGAAAAATATTATTGGCAAAAAGCTAACGTTCCATGGAAAGGAAAGGGAGATCATCGGCGTCATAAAAGACCAGGTACGTTGGACTCCGTTTACAAAACAGTCACCTCACCTGTACTTTATCAGCTATTCGGGCAGTGGCTACATAACGGTCCGTTTGAATCCCCAGGTTGGAACGCCTGAAGCCTTGCAAAAGATCGAAGCGGCTATCAAAAGGTTCGACGCCGGAGCCCCATTTGAATACAAATTCCTGGACGACGACTATGCACGGTTGTTTAACAACGAGGAACGCATTGGCAAGTTGGCCACCGTATTTTCTATTCTGACCATTTTTATCAGCTGCCTGGGCATCTTTGGATTAGCCACCTTTGCAGCGAGCCAACGCACCAAAGAAATTGGCATTCGCAAAGTGCTGGGGGCTTCTATATTTGCCTTGTGGAGAATGCTCTCCGCCGATTTTTTGCTTCTTGTGGTGGTTGCCATTTTGTTAGGTGCACCGCTGGCGTACTACTTTGCTACCCAGTGGCTGGAGCAATATGAATATCGTGTAGAAATATCATGGGTAATTTTTGTTGTAACGAGCATTCTTGTCGTATTAATAACGTTATTCACGGTGAGTTATCAGACGCTCAAAGCGGCGTTGGCCAATCCAATGAATAGCTTGAGAACGGAATAACAGAAAATAACGGATCAAGTAACGCATAAGGCATAAGGCATAAACCCCCGATCCAAATGGAAAATAAAAAAATACCCACGCCGTACGAATGGGCTGGAGGTGTCGGAGTCTTTGAAAAACTGACCGAAGTGTTTTATGTCAAAGTCTTAAAAGACGAACTGCTGGAAAAGGTCTTTAGACACATGTCACCCGAGCACTCCAAACACGTGGCCCACTTTATCGCCGAAGTTCTCAAGGGTCCGAAGTTCTACAGCGAAGAAATCGGCGACGACGCCCTGAAGCACATGGTGGGCAAGCACATCGGAAAGATGCTGACGGAGCCGCAGCGCAAAAGATGGATGCAATTGCTGCTGGAAAGTGCGGATGAAATTGGATTACCCGACGACCCCGAGTTCAGGTCGACATTTGTCGCCCACCTGGAGTGGGGGACCCGCATCGCCGTAAGCAATTCGCAGCTCTCGGAGAACCCCGTCACGAAAGAAGATCATATTCCTGAATGGGGATGGGGAGAGGTTAAAGGACCTTATGAAATTGTTGGATCGTTGTTTCGAAAGAAAGAACAATAGCTTCTACACCGCAAAGTTAATCACACATTTCCTTTGCGTTGACTTTGCTGCTTGCCCGCCGAAGCTTCAGCGAAGGAGGGCGGTAAAAATTGAATA
>CBIHQM010000511.1:0-4424 GCA_966211885.1 uncultured Chryseolinea sp. | reverse complement strand
GGTCGAGGGTGATCTTTACGGTTGCCGGGAAAGTAGTCACATTGGTATAGGTGATCGTTTCGCTGGCGCCCGTTTCTGAATTGTTATAGGTCACCAACACATCGACGCTGCTCACCGGCGACAATCCTTCAGGTGTTACATTGAACGACAGCACCGTCTCGGTCGGATCGAGATAATTCACCAGCCCTGAATCGTCGTCTTCCTGGGCAAAGAGTGGGATCGACCCTTGCTGGAAGTCGTCGAACAATTGCTTGTCTTTGTCCTCGCACGAGAACGTGAGCAGCATTCCGAGAACCGCCAGCACTATATAGTTTATTTTGTATTTCATAACTCTAAGATTTTTTAAAGTACATCATCAGTTAGGGTCCCAGAACACTCTGTCGGTGGTCACCGTTTTTTGTGCCGGTGCATTTTGATTCAGGTTCAAGGCATTCGCATTGTAGGCGAGCGCGACCGGGTAGCCCCGGCTGGTCACCGTGAAGGGAATGTTATCCGTGTTGGGATCGAACATGATGGGGAAGCCCGTGCGGCGGTAGTCGGTATACGTGTCCATGGCAAAGCCAAAGCTGGCGATCCATTTTTCGGTGAGGATCAGTTCCAGTTTGCCAGCGTCATCGGCAGCATCGTATTTGACCAGCACATCGTTCACATAGTCGGTGATATCGGCCGTAGCGATGAGCGGGGCGTTGGCAGCTTGTGCGATCGCATTGACTTTGGCAAAAGACGCCTGCATGCCCGATTTGAATAAAGCCCTTGCATCGCCGGTAACACCGGTTTCGGTGAGAACCAACTCGGCTTGGGTATACAGTGCGTTAAAGTAGGGATACAACCGTTGGGCTACATTACCAGGACCGGTTATAGCGCCTGAAGTATTTACGATACCTCCTTCGTCATCGTCGTAACGACCGCCGATGGGATATAACCCGAGCACGGTTTGCGACCGGTCTTGCTGCCATCCCTGGTTCACCCCTTGTGAGGCAAAGTAGATCGACAGGAATCCGTTGGTGTCGGTATATTCCGTGGGATTCTGAGCATCGTTCGGGTCGGTGAGCTGCTTGAACCAATAGTAGGGCGTGCGGGGATCGGTGATGCCGCTCAGCACATCGTTCAACGTGCTTTTGTTCATCATGATCTCGTAGAAGTAGGGGCTGATATAGGATGGGCGGTTACCCAACGTATATTCCAACACGAAAGCCGGGTTGCGGTCGTCGGGAGAAACCGATGTGCCATAGGCCAATTCGAAATCGTCGCCAGCCTTCATCAGGTCGCCTTCGGTCAGTAGTGCATTCACCTCCGCGGTGACGTCCTCCACGAGACGGGTCTGGTTGTACAATTTCAGTTTCAGGCTCTTGGCAAATCTCCTCCATTTGGCGAGGTCGCCGTTGTAGAGCACATCGTCGCCTCCCGGAGAGAGACCGGATTCTGCTGCCAGGTTGGCGATGCCGTTGTCGATCATTTCCAATAATTTCGGATAGATCGAGGCGTCGTCGTCGTATTTGGGATAGTGCACCGCGTTGCCCACGAGCGCTTCCGAATACGGAATATCACCCCACACGTCGACCATGACACTATAGGCGTAGGCCGTCAGGATCTGGGCCACGCCGACGTAGTGTGCGTCGCCGCTTGCTGTGCCTTGTTCAATGATGGCCAGGTAGTCTTCCAATGCCCCGGAATATAAATTCTGCCACGCGGTGGTGATCTGGAAGTCTTCTCCCGACACTACATACGAATCCACGCTGCCGCGTTGCACGGTTTGGTGAACCAATATGGAAGTGCTGGTAGAAAGACCGTTAGAACCGATGCCCAACGAGTTCACCATGGTCACTTCCGATTGCGTGAGCAATTGCGAAAGTTTCACCTTGCTGGGGTTGTTGGGGTCGGTGTTGATATCGAGAAAATCGCTACATCCCGACGCCATCCAGGCGCAAAGGGAAAGGGCGATGTATTTTGTGCATGTCTTCATGTTCATGATTCGTTCGAGGTTAAATTAGAAGGTAACACGCAGGTTCACGCCATAACGCTTCACCGAAGGTGCCGTGTTGTATTCTATACCGGTGTAGTTCTGGCCACCGAAAGAAGTGGTTTCCGGATCGTAGTTGGAATACTTCGGGAAGTTGGGGGCTTTATACCAGAGGTTGCGGCCGGTGAACGTGAGACTCAAAGATCCAAACGGTGTCTTTTTCAAGAACACTTTGGGCACGCTGTAGCCGAACGTTACTTCGCTGAGGCGAAGCACGGTGGCATCGAAGATGCTTTGTTTGTCAGAGGCATTGATACCAAAGCCACCGCCGGCCGTCTGGAAGTAGAGGTCGTTCTTGATGACTTGTGTGGTGTTGGGCACTTCCTTGTTATCGACCAGGATCGGCTTGTTGGTGTTGGTGTCGCCGTAAACGCCGGGAATGATGAACGTTCCATCGCGTTCCTCGGTGTAGCGCGTCACGCCTCTTCCGACATAGAACTGGTTGGTGGCCGAGAACAGATCGCCGCCATAGCGAAGGTTGAACAAGCACGACAACGTGAATCCTTTAAAGCTGAAGGCGTTGCCCAAACTGGCCAGGAACTTCGGGTTGGGGTTTCCAATGTAGTGGAAGTCCTTGGAGATGATGGTCGCGCCCGTGGCGGGGTCGATCAGGAACCTACCTTGATCGTCGGTCACATCATAGGTTCCTTTCAACATGCCGTATTGCTTGCCCACGGCCAGCATGGGAGTCACGCTGCCACCAAACACGTTGCGCAGTACGATCTCGTTCACACCCGGCGAAAGCTTTTCAACAATATTCTCGTTGTGGGTGTAGGTGCCATAGATATTCCACGTAAAGCCGTTGGCGAGTTTAACGGGCGTGGCATCCAGTCCGAGTTCAATCCCCTTGTTCGACAATTCGCCGAAGTTGGTGATGATCTGGTTAAAGCCTGTTTCGTCAGGCAGCGCGATGGGTGCGATCTGGTCGGTGGTGTTGATTTTATACACCGTCGCCTTCACGTTGATGCGGTCCCCGAAAAACGACAGGTCCGTTCCCAATTCGATGGTCGTACTGAATTCCGGCGTGAGGTTGGGGTCATACACGGTCGTACCTGTGGTAGCACCCGGATGTCCCCGGAACGGAAGGTCGTTTCCAGGCAGAGCACCTACGAGGTTACTGCTGTTGCCTTGGTTGAGGTTGTAGGTTGCTTTCAGGGAATAGGGCAACGCGTCATTACCCACCTTCGACCAGGCTGCACGGATCTTACCCATGGAAAGAATGCTCTTGTCCATAGCCAGCGCCTCTGTAAAAATAAACGAGGTGCTCACAGAGGGATAGAAGAAACTGTTTTTGTTTTTTGGCAATGTGGATGACCAGTCGTTGCGGCCGGTCAGGTTCAGGAACAAATAATCTTTCCATCCCAAAGAAACATCACCCATCAAGCCCGCCAGTCTTCTGCGATAGTACGTGCCTCCAAAAGGTGTCACCGAGTTGTAGTTGTCGATGTCGTCGATATCAAACGCGATGGAGTTCACACCTTTCACCGCCTGGCTTTCGCCGGTGCGTTGGTTTATGTTTTGTCCGATGATCGCCTTGAGGCTCAGGTCGTCCGAGATGTTCTTGTTGATGGTGACCAGCAAGTTCGATTCGATTTCCTGGTAGTAAATATTGTCCAGGATGATTTGTCCGAGTCCTGCCGCACCGACGGAGCCCTTGCGTGTAACTTCTTTTCTGCGGTCGTTGTAGGTGTTGATACCGATCTTATAGGTGACGTTCAGCCAGTCCGTGATGTCGTAGCCTGCATTGATGCTGGCCGCGACCCGGTCGACGTTGCTGTGGATACCGTTGTTCTGTGCCGACCAGTACGGGTTGTCAGCCGCCGAGCCCAGGAAGAACACGTTGCCTTGTGTGACGGGGTCATACTTTGGTTGGCCGGTCATGTCCCAGCTACGCCCCGGAAAGAGAACCCGCGAAAACGCCGAAGCGCTCACCTGGTTGGCGGATCCATAGCCACTGAGCGGTCCACGTTGTGCAGAGTTCGTGTAAGAGAGGTTTCCACCGACGTGAAGACCGTTCACCAACTGGGTTTGTCCCCCCAAGCTGACGTTGGTCTTGTTGAATGATGAATGCGGGATGTAGCCATCCTGTTTCAGGTTCGATGCCACGAGGGTGAGCACGGACTTCTCGTTACCACCGCTGATGGTAATGGAGTTCTCGAACACCTTTCCATTCTTAAAGAAATCCTTTACGTTGTTGGGATATGCCCGGTAGGGCACCATCTTGGGGCCGTTCGGAAAAACAGCGGCATAGGAAGACCAGTACGGGATGGAATCATAGTCGCTTCCATTGGGTGTCGTACTGCCATCCAGACCATAGTTCACACCCGGTCCGGGCCGGTCGAATGCCGGACCCCAGCTGCCGTTGGCTTCGGCATAGTCGCCTTTTGAGCCGGTGCCGTATTTG
>CBIHQM010000510.1:0-4443 GCA_966211885.1 uncultured Chryseolinea sp. | reverse complement strand
TCCGGGCAGCTTCACCACGCGGCGTTATGAATTGTTCTGGAAATATCAACTGCCTCGTCAAAAGCATACCGTGCGCTTGAAAATTCTGAACCCCGATGAGAAAAGCCCGGTCAACCTGAGCGAATTCATTGTGTACGACAACAAGCCTGCGAACACCACTCATCCATAACCAAACCACCGGCCTATGTTCATTCTCGAAAGCTATACCGTCGCCGTGCTCTTTTGCTTTATCACCATGCTTTGCTGGGGCTCGTGGGCCAACACGCAGAAGCTGGCGGAAAAATCGTGGCGCTTTGAATTGTTTTATTGGGACTATGTATTGGGCATCTTCCTGCTGTCGCTCCTCTTTGCATCGACCCTCGGCAGCATGGGTGAAGCGGGACGCAGTTTCCGGGCCGACTTTGCACAGGCAGACGTGGCGAGCCTTCGTTCGGCGTTTATTGGCGGTGTAGTATTCAACCTGGCAAACATTCTGCTCATCGCAGCCATTTCCATTGCCGGCATGTCGGTGGCATTTCCGGTGGGCATTGGCATTGCGTTGATCTGGGGGGTGTTGGATAATTATTTGAAAGTGCCGGCGGGTAATCCGGTTGTGATTTTTACGGGTGTAGCGCTCATTGCTGTGGGAATTGTGGTGAACGCTGTCGCGTATAAAAAATCATCCGGCAGTGCGAAGAAGGTCTCGTCAAAAGGGTTGATCATCTCGGTGATAGCGGGCGTGTTGATGGCGCAGTTTTATGGCTTTGTGGTGTCGGGAATGGCCCACGACTTTGTGCACCCCGAGGCGGGGAAGCTCACGCCTTATACGGCGATCGTCGTTTTTGCGGCGGGTATCTTTGTCAGCAACATTTTATTCAACACCTTGTTGATGCGTATGCCGGTAGAAGGTGCGCCCGTGAGCTATGAAGATTATTTCAAGGGTAATTTCAAAAGTCACATCACCGGTGTTTTGGGTGGTGTGATCTGGTGCATCGGCATGTCGTTCAGCATCCTGGCGTCCGACAAGGCGGGGCCGGCCATTTCGTATGGTTTGGGTCAGGGCGCCGTGCTGGTGGCGGCTGTGTGGGGTGTTTTTATCTGGAAAGAATTCAAGACCGCACCCAAAGGCGTGAACACCCTCCTGTTTGTGATGTTCGTCTGCTTTTTCTTTGGACTTGGATTATTGGTTTACTCCAAAACGGCTTAGGCTTTTCGTATCTATTTCGCGCATTCATCCTTCACGCTTTTAATCCACAAACTTTTATGAGACTCACCTTCCTTTTTCTTCTCCTGATCAGCGTCTCCTCCATAGCACAAAGAACAAAGACGGTCAAGATCATTCTCGACACCGACTTTGGCAATGACTGTGACGACGCAGCCGCGTTGGCTGTCTTGCATCAACTGGCCTATAAAGGCGAGGCTGAAATTCTGGGCGTAGTCTATCCCATGAACGACGACATGGGTGCTCCGGCGATCGATGCTGAAAATACCTATTACGGGAAACCCAATATTCCGGTGGGTACCTACAAAGGAAGCTATCAATACAAAGACAAACACAACGATCTCTATAACAGCAAGCTCGCGGAGCTGCCCAACGATCTGAAGTCGGGCAAGTATGCGCCGGATGCGGTCGCATTGTATCGCAAGCTGCTGGCCGCGCAACCCGACCAGAGCGTGACCATCGTGGTGGTGGGCCCCCAGCGTTTAGTGGCCGACCTACTTCAGTCCAAGGCGGATTCGCTCAGCCCACTGGACGGCACGGCGTTGGTGAAGAAAAAAGTATTGCAATTGGTGGTGATGGGAACGGCCTATCCGAAAGGCCACGAGTGGAACATTCGCATTTGCCCGGACGCGGCGCAGTATGTGGAGGAGCATTGGCCAACCCCGGTGGTGTATTCCGGGTTGGAGATCGGCATAGCAATCATGACCGGTGAGCGATTGTTCACCGAGACACCGGAAAATAACCCGGTGCGCATTGCCTTCGGAACCAATCCGGGATTGGATGCAAAAAAGAACCGGCATAGTTGGGACCAGACGGCGGTGTTGTATGCCGTGAGAGGGGTTCGTGACTATTGGACGCTAGGGACGGGGTTTCCTCAGATCGCGGAGGATGGGAAGAATAGTTGGGTGGTTTCTAAGGGGAATCGACATTATTTAATTGCAAAGAAAAGCACGGCGGAGATGAAGAAGATCTTGGAGGACATGATGGTGGCACCGCCGAAATAAGATTAACCACCCTCCTTCGCTGAAGCTTCGGCGGGCAAGTCCCTCCTTCGCTAAAGCTTCGGCGGGCAAGTAAGGAAATACTCACCAGATCGGCACGCCCTTGTCGAATTCGGCGACGTTGTGGCGGATGACTGCGTCGAGGTCGTTGGTGGCTTGGAAAACGCGGGTTTGGCGTTGGGAGCTGTTGCCTTTGGTGGCGATCTCGGTGATGCGAGCCAGATATTCTGTGCAGTTTAGCGCTCGTGCATAGGGTTCCAGTTTCAGGATCCATTCTTGGATGTCGTCGCGCATATGCTTCGGGCTTCCGCGGCGGGTAGGCACTACGTCGGCGTCGAGGCCGTGGCGGATGGCGCGCCATTTGTTTTCGCGGAAGATCCAGCGGTGCAGGTAGGTAAATGATTTTGTCCATTCTTCTTCGTGGTCGCGAAACCAGTGGGCCAGGAGTTGGATGAAGGTGACGATGGCCATGATCTCATACAGGGTGGCCGGTTCGTCGCAGAAGCGCAACTCGAGCGTGCCATAGTGCGGACTCGGGCGCAAATCCCACCAAAGGTCTTTGATGCTTTCGATGGCTTGGGTTCGGATGAGGAAACGATACAACTTCTGAAACTCATCCCAATTCCGCACCAGGTAGGGCATGCCGGCAGTCGGCAGCGCTTCGTAAGTCGTGGGACGGCAAGACGACAACCCTGTATATTTTCCCTGCCAGAACGGTGAACTGCCCGACAGCGCCAGGATGTGCGGGAGAAAATGCATAAAGAAATAATTGTAGCGGATGCAGGCATCGCCGGAAGGCATCCCAATGTGCACATGCATGCCATATACCGCCATGCGGCGGATGATCCATTGGTTCCGGTCGATCAATTCTTCATAGCGTTTGGAGGGCGTGATGAGCCGCTCGCGATAGTCCGCCAACGGATGTGTGCCCGTGGAGGCGATCTTTAAATTCAGCGTGTGCGCTTTGGCCGACACCAACTGCAGCGAATGCTTCAGATCGGATTCCACCGCATGAAGGGTATGACAAACGTCGGTGATCACTTCCAGTGTGCTCTGGAAAAATTCAGGTTTCAACTTCTCGTCCTCGCCACGCTCCAGCACATCCGCGGCGCGCGGCGTCAACAGGAGGCTTTCCCCATCCAAAACCTGCAATTCAAGCTCCACCCCGAGCGTAAGCGCCTCAGCGTTTTGCTTAAATTCAAGTCGCTTTTTTTGTCGTGTCTTCATGTTCCTTTGGACGCGGATGTGTTCAATCGGGCTCATGTCTTTTCGGTTATCTGTATAATGCCCAAAACGCCGATTTGTTTTAAATCACCCCTTTGCCCCTTCTTTGCTTGCCCGCCGGAGCTTTAGCGAAGGTGTGGCTTGCTTTAGCGAAGGTGTGGCTTGCTTTAGCGAAGGTGTGGCTTGCCCGCCGGAGCTTTAGCGAAGGCGGGCGGTTAAAAAACCTTATGGGGGATCACCCTCAACCCACACAAGCAATCCCCAAACTTTTCTAACTTTCCCCCAAATTCAATCGCTCTACCAGCATGTGCGGCATCACCGGTATTTTCGCCTTCAACCTCGTCGGCAAATTCAACAAGATCCACATTACCAATGCCACCATGGCCCTGGAAAAACGCGGCCCCGATTTCCAGGACATCTACATCGATGAATGGGTTGGCCTGGGTCACCGCCGTCTCTCCATCATTGACACCCGCGACGTCGCCAACCAACCGATGTGGGACGACGAAAAGCGCTACTGCATCGTGTTCAACGGCGAGATCTTCAACTACCGCGAACTGCGCGCAGAACTCGAAGCAAAAGGCGTGACCTTCTTCACGCAATCCGACACGGAGGTGTTGCTCAAGCTATACATCCAGCAAAAAGAAAACGGTCTTCCCAAACTAAACGGATTTTTTTCCTTTTGCATCTACGACCGGCAGGCCCAAACCTTTTTTGTGGCCCGCGACCGTTTTGGCATCAAGCCCCTGCTTTATCTTTTTGATGAAGACAAGTTCATTTTCGCATCCGAAATGAAATCCGTATTGCAGTTTGGCATCGAACGCAACCTGGATCACACCTCGCTGTACACCTACCTGCAGCTCAACTATATTCCCGCGCCCGACACGATCTTCAGCAATGTGAAAAAGTTGTTGCCCGGGCATTACCTGAAGATCAGCCGCCAGAAAATAGAAATGGCGCGTTATTACGAGATCCCCTACGATCGCGAAAAAGCCGAAAGCAGTCCGCTATCCTACG
>CBIHQM010000509.1:0-4466 GCA_966211885.1 uncultured Chryseolinea sp. | reverse complement strand
CCCTCAGCGTGGCACAGGCCATGCCCGACAAAGGCTATACCTCCAAGCCCGCAGAAGGCGTCTGGAATTTTGGCGAACTGCTGCACCACATTGCCTATGGCATTCAATGGTGGGAGGATAACTATATAAAAGGCAACAAGGTGGATTGGAATCCTCCGGCGGCGAACACCGGGAAGAAAGAAGTTGCGGCCTATTTAAACAAGGCCTACGACGACCTGAAAAAAACGCTCGGTCATGCGCTTACACCCGACCAGGTAAAGGGTTTTTATGCTACGCTGGACCACATCACCCATCATCGTGGACAGGCTGTAACCTATCTGCGTGCGCAGGGTGTTACGCCGCCGGAGTATATGTATTGATGAGCCCTTGATTTGAGGGACATTTGAATAAATCAGAAAAGCCGGTTCACGCCGGCTTTTTTTATACATTGGTTGCTGCGATCGAATTCAAAGAAAACCAAACCATTCACCCACCAACAACATCATTGCCTTTGACAGTCCCACATCATCACGGTCCATCACTCCGCCGCCCACAAAATCGCATTCCTCACCAGCATCACATAATTCGGATCCGTACACAACGAAGCATCGTGCCCAATCCCAATATATACCACGCGATGATAATGCTCATTGGTCCAGATAATCGGATGGTCGCCCATAGGTTTGTTTTGCTTATACGTAGACTCATCCGCCGTTGCCAGCACATGCACATTTGAGCGGGGACTTTTATTGAATTCATACCACTCATCCGCCACCTCAAAGTGCTCCGGCAGATTTCGCATCACCGGATGCTGACGATCCTCTACCACCACGCTACCTTTTTGAAACGCCGGATGTGGCGAGTAGATCACGTCGCCCATAAGGCTCTCGAACCATTGCCAGTAGCGCGCACCCGGTTTTAGAAAATCCTTGCCCGTCAATCCCGCAGCATGCAACCCAACCCAACCCTTGCCCTGGCGGATGAATTTCTCCATGGCATCTTGTTGCCCGCGCGTCATATCGAAGGGCGCCAGCTGCACCTGCACGATCACCTGGTATTGCGCGAGATTGGCGTCGTTGAGTTTGCTGGTGTCGGCCGTGATGTCGATGACGAAATTGTTTTTAGCGGCCAGCGACTCGAGAAAGGGTTTGGCCGCAGTCATCATCTTATTATGATCCGGGTGCCCCGACAACAACGCCAACACCCGAAACCCCGGCTTCCCCTGAGCCACGCCCCCTGCCACCAACACGGCAAAGCACGTCACCAAAACACGTCTCAAAAAGGTATCCATGAAAAAATAAAATTAGTCTCTAAATAAAGTTCCGCCGTTGTTGGTGTTTTAAAAGCGCAAAATTTCACAGCTGCAAAAAATCATTTGACAATCACACACCTCAAACCATCAAGCCACCTCACCAACAACATCATTCCCTTACTATCCCCCTCACCACTGACTCCACCGCCGTTGTTGGTGTTATCGAGGCGAAAAATTTTACAGCGATCAAAAATCCAATTGACAGTAACGCACACCAAACCGCCAGTCCACCTCACCAACAACATCATCCCTTTGCCATAACATCATTCCCCAACAATCTCACCACGCCTCCTGGCTCCTGGCTTCTGGCTCCCCTATTTTTTCGAAGCCCACGCAATAGCATTACTGAACATTTTCTTATAGTCCGCACTCTTAAACAAACTCGGATCATGTCCCATAAAAATATAAACATTCCGCGCTTTGTATTTTGGATTCGTCCACACCACCGGGTGATCCCCCATCTTGATATCGCTATCCGGCGAATACGTCCCTTCATCCACACTTGCCAGCACATGCACATTGGCTCGCGGGCTGGCATCATACGTATAGAACTCCTCTTTTTCGATAAAGAACTTGCCCGGAATTTTCTTCATCACGGGATGTGTCTTGTCTTCTACGTTTACCGTGGCCGAAACGAACGTGGCAATATAATTTTTGAAGCGGATGCTTCCCATAAATTCGTGAAACCACGGCCACATGGCATAGCCATCGAACTCGCCCAACAACGTGGCGTGATGGAACCCGATCCAGCCGCCTTTTCCCTCGTTGATGTAACGTTCGAAAGATGCTTTCGCGGAGTCGCTCCACATGTAGGGCGGATAGTTCAACTGAATGAAGAGCTGGTACTGCGATAAAAATGCGTCGTTCACTTTTTCGGCATTCTCGATATAGTCGATCGCGAATCCCTTGGTCTTGGCTTCTTCCTCCAGCCACAGCCGGGCGGCGTCCACATAGGGCCGGTGGCGGTCGCCCATTTCGGCCAGCACGATAACTTTAAACTTGGGTGATTTTTTCTTTTGCGCCATCGCCGGCGACAGGCTCATCGCCATAAACACACTGCACACACAAAGGAGATAGAATTTTTTCATAGGTCGGAAGTTGGACGTCTATTGCTATTTACAATAAAGTATAAACTTTTGCTGCGGTTTCTTTTGCATGGTTTATTCTTGATGTGCGAACGCCAATTGCGACATGCTAGCGGCGGGCACCCGGGATTTGTTTTCGCGTGTCGGGTAAAAGCTGTGCAGGGCGCGTGCTGTCGATTTGCACGACTTCATCACCGCGACAGGAATGTTGTTGCACTTCTGTGTGAGAACCGCTAAACTTGTCACACACCACACAACCCAAGCCATTATGTTTCGTCTCGTTTCTTTTCTCCTCCTGATCGTTTTCGCGGCGAGCGCCTCCGCCCAAACCAACAGCAAACCCTTTCGCATTGGGGTGGCTGGCCTCAACCACGGTCACGCCGGTGTGATCCTGAGCCGCGCCCACGACGGCGACATAGAAATTGTCGGCATCGCTGAACCCGACCGCATCCTGGCCGAACAATACCTGAAAAAATTCAACCTACCCCTCACCCTCTGGTACCCTACGCTCGCCGAGATGCTCGACAAAGCAAAGCCCGAGGCCGTTACCGGCTTTAACAGCACGTTCGATCACCTGGAAGTGGTGAAGGCTTGTGCCCCGCGAAAGATTCACGTGATGGTGGAAAAGCCGCTGGCCGTGAACAACGATCACGCCCGCCAGATCGCTGCGCTGGCCGAACAACACAAGATCCATGTGCTCGTCAACTATGAGACTACGTGGTATGGCAGCAACACCGACGTCAGCAGCCGGTTCATCACCGACCACCCCTTTGGCAAGATCCGCAAAGCGGTGGTGCACGACGGCCACCAGGGACCAAAAGAGATCCATTGTGGCCCCGAATTTTTGGCGTGGCTGACCGACCCCGTCAAAAACGGTGGTGGCGCCCTGATGGACTTTGGTTGCTATGGCGCCAACCTGCTCACCTGGCTGCACCAAGGTGCACGTCCGCTGGCCGTGGTGGCGGTGACACAACAACTCAAACCCAACCTCTATCCTAAAGTAGACGACGAGGCCACCATCGTGCTCACCTACCCCGACGGCCAGGCCATCATCCAGGCATCGTGGAACTGGCCCTTCGGCCGCAAGGACATGGAGATCTATGGCGAAACCGGCTATGTGCTGGCCGACAAACAAGGCTCCCGCATCCGCTCCGCCCAGGACAAGCCCGAAGAATATGTGAAAAGCCCCGAGCTGAAAAAACCTTACAACGACCCCTTCGTCTATCTCGCCGCCGTGGTGCGGGGTGAGATCACGGTGGGACCTTCCGACCTGTCGTCGTTGCAGAACAACCTGATCGTGGTGGAGATCCTGCAGGCGGCAAAGGAATCGGCGCAGCAGGGCAAAACCGTCTATCTGAAGAAGTAGATCGCCATTGCTTTCTTTGGCGTTGCACGCTGCAAAGGGGAATCGTATATTCGGTTCGGCCGTTCGCGAATGCGAAAAGCCCTAACCTAAAAACCGAATACCATGATCTCCCGACGATCGTTTATGCAACGCGCTGCCGCCGGCATGGCAGGCCTGTCGTTTACCGAAAGCGCCTTCTCCCACATTCTGGTGCCCCAGAAAAAAGAACGCCTTGGCGTGGCCTTGGTGGGCCTGGGGTACTATAGTACCGATCTCCTCGCTCCCGCCCTGCAACTGACCCAGCACTGCTACCTGGCCGGCATCGTCACGGGCACGCCGGCCAAGGCCGAGCAATGGAAAAAGCAACACAACCTGCCTGACAAGAACATCTACTCCTACGACAACTTCGACACCGTGGCCAACAACCCCGACATCGACGTGATCTATGTGGTGCTGCCGCCTTCCATGCATGCCGAATACAGCATCCGTGCTGCCAAGGCAGGCAAGCATGTGTGGTGTGAAAAACCGATGGCCGTGTCTGTGGCCGAATGTCAAAGCATGATCGATGCCTGTAACAAAAACAAAGTGAAACTCGCCATCGGCTATCGCCTGCACCACGAGCCCAACACCCAGCAGATCATGAAATTTGCCAAGGAGCAGCCCTATGGCAAGGTGACGAAGGTGGAAGCAAGAGCAGGCTACTTCGATCCGCGGACCGATCATTGGAAACAAAAGAAAAGCATGG
>CBIHQM010000508.1:0-4474 GCA_966211885.1 uncultured Chryseolinea sp. | reverse complement strand
ATTACAAAGGCCGGAGTCAATAAAGATCAAGTTATTAAAGACGGGGATTACAGAGGCCGGAGTCGATAAGATCAAGTTGCTAAAGGCCCGGGGGTTGATGGAGATCCGAGTCACAACAGGTCGGGTCACGAAGATCGAGTAACTAAAGACCTGATTTTCATAGATCATTGTTCTCTGGCCCCTTCTAGACGTCCACGTCCATTCAACTCGTCCAAATGAATAACCCCGGCCTTTAGGCCGGGTTACGCGTCTCTAATAATCCAGGGCTTTAGCCCTGACCTTTAGGAGGGAACTTCTTCAATAGCTTCCAAAGAATTTCCTGGCGAACCACTCCAGACTCACCATCATCAGCAGCACCCAGAAGATCCATTTCAGGTTGATGAGGGAGTGGTACGATTCTTCTGAGTGGATGATGCTCTTTGCCTCGGCCTTGCTGAGATCGGATTTGAGCGATTCCATTTTTGATGCTTGATAGAACTTGCCGCCCGAGCTTGCCGAGAGTTTTCGCAGCAGGTCGAAATCGGCGGTGAGGTTTTGGAGTTCGGCCTGGCGTTGCACCACGGCGAATTGGCCGCGGACTTGCTCGGCTTTTCCTTCGAGGACCGTCTTAGAGGTGTAGCGGTAGACGCCTTCTTTGAGGCCGCCGATCTGGTAGCGGATGTTGCCGGGGCTGGTGGTGTAGGCGTATTTGGTTCGTTTGCCGGCCTCGTCGGTGAGGTCGATGTCGATGGCGTTGCCGTAGATGGGTTCAAAGATGTCGTTGTAGACCTGGCTTTCGAAGACCACCGATTCGGTGTCGGAGAATTCTTGTTGGATGGGGTAGCTTCTGAATTTGCGTTTGTCGTCGGAGGTGCTGAGGTATTGCATCAGCTTGCTAAACACCTCGTCGAAGGCTTGTGAGTTTTCGCTGCGGTCGAACTCGTTCAGCTTCCAGCGCCACAGTCCCTCGCCCAGCATGACGGCGATCTTGCGGCTGTTTTCTACGTCCACCAAAAGTAGAGGCTTCTCGGTGGTCACACTTCCCACTTTCTGAAAGAGCAACGGAGTAGCTGTCGGCGGGATCCTGATTTTGCCAAAGTGCACCGACACGGGGGGATAGTTGGACATGATCGTGTTGGTTTCGGCCGAAATAAGAAAATGAGAGAAGGCCGCATTGGTGGCCGGCGTCACCTCGTCATAGTCGCGGGGAGGTGCCTCGAATCTAACGGGCATGTTTTGTTTGGTGATGAGCTGCAGATCCGATTGAATACCCAGGATGAGGAAGAGCGCCGTGGGGCTGGCCGCGAATTGTTGAAACAGGTCGCGCGTCTTGCCCCGCATATCGGGCGATTGATGAAAGATGGCTAAGTCAATTTGATCGGGGCGCAACACGCTGGCGGGTTGTTCTTCCACGCCGGGAATATGCAGCAGAAATTCGTAGTTGGGATTTTTATCGATCACCTCGCGCAACGCCTTGATGTCGGGGTGTGGCGAAGGAGCGACCACCAGGATCTTCTTCTTGCCCTCCACTACCTCCACAAAAATTGACGACCGGTTGTTACGCGCATTCACTTCGCCTTCTTTCAGTTCCACCTGGACGTCCAGCTTTTGAATGCCCTGGTCGTTTGCGAGCGGTTGAAAATCGTAGCTCAACAGGCTCTCCGATTTGTAGGCTTTCGATTGCGTTTCCAACACTTTGCCACCTTGCAGCAGCGATACTTTGATCGTTTGCGGGGGAAGGTTCTTCACCATCACCTCGACATGCACCGGAAATTTATTTCCCTGGTAGACGATCTTGTTGTAGGCAATGTTCTTGATGAGCACGTCGGTGCGCTCGAGCGTATCGCCTACGCCAATGGTGTACACGGGGAAGTTATACGAAGCATACAAAGGCGATAACCCCGCATTGTAAATCCCATCCGATACCAGGATGACACCGCCAATGCGACTGCCCTCAAAACGGTTCACGATCTTCTTCAATGCTCCACCCAAATCCGACACGGGACTGGTATAGGCCGGCTTCTCAATTTCATTTCCAGCCAGGTCTGTGGTCCGGGTCTCATAGCCTTTCTCCACCAATAACGTTTCGGTTTCCTTCACGCGGGCCTGCAACTGTTTCAACGTGGTGGTATCGGTCGTCTCTTTGATCGACACCGAATTATCGTAGACGACCAGGAAAAGGGGTTTCTCAAAAAGATTGCTGATCTGTTTCACCACCGGCCCCAACAGCAAAAACATGAGGAAAAAGGAAAGCACGGCCCGGCCGGCAAAGAGCAGGCGGTTCCATGTTTTGCTCCACGGATGGTCGGTGCGATACAACAGGAACGCAAAACCCAATGCGAGGATCACGCAGACGAGGATGTAGGCGGGCGATGATTCGAATATGACGCGTTGTTGGTGCATGTCTGAAGTTAAAAAACTAGTAGCCGTATTTTTCTTTCCAGCGTGTGCGAAGGTACTTTCTTAGTTCTTCTTCACGCGCATTGTTGCCAGGATCATAAAATTTTGTGCCTTTCAGTTCGTCGGGCAAAAATTCCATGGACACGAAGTTGCCTTCGTAGCTGTGGGCATATTGATAGCCTTTCCCATAGTCCATATTTTTCATCAGCTTGGTGGGCGCGTTGCGTATGGCGAGCGGCACGGGCAGGTCGCCCGTCTGTTGAATGACCTGCATCGCCTTGTTTATCGCTTCATAGCTGGCGTTGCTTTTGGGTGAACTGGCGAGATAGACCGCGCATTGCGACAGAATGATACGCGCTTCGGGATAGCCAATCACATTCACCGCCTGGAACGTGTTGGTAGCCATCACCAGGGCTGTGGGGTTGGCGTTGCCGATGTCTTCCGAGGCAAGGATCACCATGCGGCGGGCGATGAACTTCACGTCTTCGCCACCTTCCACCATGCGCGCCAGATAATACACCGCGGCATTGGGGTCGCTGCCGCGGATGGATTTGATGAAGGCTGAAATGATATCGTAATGCTGCTCGCCGCTTTTGTCGTAGATGGCGATATGTTTTTGTGCCAACTCCATCACCAGGTCGTCGGTGATGACCACGTCGCCGGAAACAGAGTCGCAGATCAATTCTACCAGGTTCAATAATTTGCGGCCGTCGCCACCGGAAATATTCAGCAGGGCCTGGTGTTCGCGAACTTCTACTTTGCGTTGCTTCAATTCATCGTCGCGCTGCAGGGCCTGGTTCACGAGCTCCATGAGTTGGTCTTCACCCAAAGGACGAAGGGTATAGACCTGGCATCGCGAAAGCAACGCCGAGTTCACTTCAAACGACGGATTCTCGGTGGTTGCACCAATCAGGGTGATGGTTCCTTTTTCGACGGCGCCGAGCAAGGCGTCCTGCTGACTTTTATTGAAGCGGTGAATTTCATCGATAAATAAAATGGAACGCGGCGACAGCTTGGCTTTGTCGATGACCTCCCGGATATCTTTTACACCCGAATTGATGGCGCTGAGGGTGTGGAAAGGTTTTTTCACCTCGTTGGCAATGATGTTGGCGATGGTGGTCTTGCCCACTCCTGGCGGTCCCCAAAGGATCATGGAGGGGATGCTCCCCGTTTGGATGGCCCGGCGGATCACGCCCGTAGGGCCCGTAAGATGTTCCTGTCCCACCAGCTCATCCAGTTTCCTGGGGCGCATGCGCTCGGCAAGGGGCGGTCGTGTGGACGTTAGCATGGCTGGCTATTTTTTTGGATTGAACGTAATAACAGTTTCCGTGGTGTTTGCGCCTTCCTGGAAACGAAAACTTCGCCGGAAAATTTACCCGGAAGGGCCTTTTTAAAGTTTTGAAATTACGGAAAAGTGGAGAGAGAAAACGAGGGCCTATCCCAAATATTGATGAAGGGTATCGAGCAACAATTTCCGATCCACCGGCTTGGCCAGGTAGTCGCTAAACCCTTCCTGCAGGAATCGCTGTTCGTCTTCGGGCAAGGCGTAGGAGGTGACGGCGATGACGGTGATACCGGCGGTGGTGGGGTTGTTTTTTATGGCATGGAGGATCTCCACGCCGTTCATTTGTCCATGGCCCAGGTTGATGTCCATCAGGATCATGTCGAACGGCTCGGTGGCGAGCAAGGCCAGGCAGGTCTCGCCGTCAGGAGTATGGCTCACATCGTAGTGCGTGCCGAGCAATTTTTTCATCACCAGGGCATTGATGGCGTCATCCTCGACATACAGGACCTTTTTTTTCATGATTTTTTATAGGATGGTAAAACGATCTCGAACTGGCTGCCCTGGTCCTTTACCGATTGCACGAGGATCTCGCCCCCCAGCAGTTCGATGTACTTGCGCGAGATGGAAAGCCCCAGACCCGACCCTTCAAAATGACGGCTGCGGCCAGAACTTTCCTGTTCGAACGAGTTGAAGATCCGCGGCAAAAATTCCTCCGAGATCCCAATGCCCGTATCGCTGACGCGGATGTGGATCTTCGTTTTGATGCGTTCCGTGTAGACCTGGACCTTCCCTTTGCTTGTAAACTTGATG
>CBIHQM010000507.1:0-4492 GCA_966211885.1 uncultured Chryseolinea sp. | reverse complement strand
TATGTCCTGGCGGGCCAGGACCTGTCCCTTTAGCTTGAATTGCTTTTTATACTCGCTGTCGAAGGTATAGGCCGTGTCGATCTCCAATAAGAAATCGCGCTCGGCCGACAACAGGTCGGTCGACTGAAAAGATACACTGACCTGCCCGGTGTTCACAATAGCATAGGCCGAAGGATATAAGTTCTTCGTGCCGTTGGACGGAATGAACAAGGTTTTGCCGGCTACGTTATTCTCTTCATTCAACTCGGGCAAGATGTGATCGGGATCGAGCGTGACGCGGAAGGTATTGTTCCCAAATCCCTCTTCCCTGCCCTTGCGGACAACAAACGTCAGCGTGTCGCTGTATTTCGTGGCGGGGATCAGCGAGTCGTAGGTGATGGTGGAGTTGTCGTTCAACGTGCGCACCACCTCAATGCGGATGGTGTTCTCTTTGGCCTGGCCAAAATTCCGGACGATCATCTTGATCGCAAAGGAATCCGAGAGCGCGGTGATGGGCTGTCCATCAAAAGATTCAAAAGAAAGATGGTTGTCGTTGATTTCCAGGTCGGCCTTGCGTGGGCCAAACAGTTTCACCGCGGGGTCGCCCAGCAAGATCATCTGCTGCACCTGGGTGATGTTGGCCGGGGAAATAAAGGCATCGGCCATATAGCGCTTGGCGGTCTCCCGTTGGATGTCGCCAATGCCTTGCCGGATGTAAGTGGAATCGCCATACCCTACCTGGTACAGTGTCTCCGAATATTTTTTCAAGAGCTCCACAAAACCAAAGGAACTGTGCCCGATGAAACCGGTAGCTCCTTTGTCGCGCGCCAGCACCCAATCTTCGCCGAACAGGGTGTAGTTCACAAAGAATGAACCGGCATTACAGCCATTCATGAGCAGGATCGGATATTTTCCTTTGTTTTTATATCCCAGTACCGGGTCCGTTACATAACCGACATCAAAATCCAGTGTACTCACCGACGAGTGCCCGAAGAACGTGACCAGGCTCAAGCCCGCATTCACCTGTTCGGCAATGTTCACGTGCTGGATCTCCTTGGAGTATTTGGCCAATGCAGCCACCTTGGCTCCGTAGTGATATCCCTCGGCGATGGTCTGAAATCCTTTCAGGTACGATTGGAACAACTGCGGTTCGCCCTCTTCGATCCCACCGCTCAGGTGAAGAATGTTCTTGCGCCAGAGGTCGTCGAAAGGAGTGGCTTCCATTTCTTTTACTTTGTCCAGGTAGGCCGCAACATCGTCGGGCTTGAGGGCCGGTATGCGTCCCGTGGCGACGGCAGGGTCATACGTCGTCCCTCCCAATCCAGCCGTGTAGGCCGCATCGGATGCCGGAACGCCAGAAGAAGGAATGAGATCGCGGAATCCACCCAGGCCGTTGGGGTTGCGGAAGTAGCGGTAGTATACATCAAGCCCCTTCCCTACCAACAATAAATACTTCGGCATCTTCACGCTGGCCAGGTAGGTCATGAAATTGAAGATGGCCGTGGGAGAAGGCTCGCCATAGTTGAACTGATCGTACACCTGCTGCACATTGACCAACAGCGTGTCATAGCTGCCCCCTTCCGGGGAAGCCCGGTATGCGGCAAACGCCTTGACCGGATCGCTATACCCGGCAGCCGCCTGCCGGAGCAGCGCGTGGCTGATCATAATATAGTCATGTTGCGCCGGGTCGATCGGACGGAAGCTAACCGGCTTGATAGCCGGCGTCAGGACATTGGCCGTGCTGTAGATTTTTCTTTCCGTATCCGTCGCGGACACTACAGCGTTGAGTGTCGTGGAGAATGTGGTGCCGATGCTGGATACGGTGTTGGGATCGGTCACGTCGAACAACCGGAGCCCGGCCGCATTTTGGATCTCTATATAGGACTTGCCCGTAGGATCTGCGGGCAAGATAAAGGTCTTCTCACTGGCCGACGCAGCATCCGTTTTTTGAGGGTACCGGAGTTTGACATAGACCGTGCTAAACCGGTCAGGCTGCCCGCCAATGCCAATGGCCTTCAGCGTCACCGTTACGGTCCCCGAGCCGGGAATAAAAGACCAGTCCATCGCCTGGCTTATGGTGTAGGTCTCAAAACCGGTGAATTGAAAAGAGGTAAGGAATTGATTGTTGATGTAGACCTCACCCGAATGTTGCATGGGTCCCCTGCCCACCACCTCGATTTCCGCCACGGGCGCGCCACCCGCCGGATAGGTCTGCAGGACATTGTTCAGGGTATAGGTGATCTGTTGGTTTTCATACACCGGCTCGCCCATCCACCCTTCGCCCACATCGTAGAAAGAGTTTTGAATGTCGCCAAACTCTGTGCCCAGCGAATAGCTGGTGGTGAGCACCATCAGTTTCTCGTCGTAGTGAAAAGCCGCGGTGGGCAAGGCACCGGGGGCCTCGGAAAAATTATTCATCCGCTTTCCCGATGTGCCGGCTACCGTGAGGAAATAGCACGTGGTGTCGCTATAAAGATTATAGTATTTATTGACCTGGGCCGTGATGGGCTTGTACAGCCCGGCGTCTTGTGTGCCGTCGTTTCGCTGGCCATAGAATTCTATGAAATCGGCCGCATCGAACTGGGCGTCGCCTTGCCCTTCCACATAAATGGCCTGCTCCACACCGCGGTGATAAAGTTTGATCCGGGACGGGTCGACTGCTCCCACGGGAAATCCTGCCGCTTGCAGGTCGGAGTACGTGAGGCGGTAAATGCCTTCTTTGGCGACGGGAATTTTGAAATAGGACTGATTAAAATCGATCCACTCATTACCTACTTGCGAATAGGCTGATGAAGCCACGAAAAGCCAGAAAAAAACAGCCAGGTACGAAGATCTCATCAGCAAACGAACAGCCCTCATGGTGTATACCAAACGAAATGCGAAAGTAATCAAAAAGCAGGAGACGCTGGGCTCTGTCAAAGTGATGTACGGCACTCCCGCATGGCAATTGCTATATCTCTGGCATGTCGACGACCGTGATGGAAAACAAATCGCAAAAATCCCTGCTGGATGCACGCCTGTGCGGTTGTCGCTGCGATTTGACAAGAATTGTGGGGCTGGCTGGCCTTCAGATCTTACAAATTTTGAACACAGCACTGTCCACATGTGAACATAATCGGTCTTTTCTGAAGGCGAATGGTTCACTGACTAAAAACATAAACCTCTTTTTTTGCACAAAAAAGGCACTTTTCACAAAATTTTAAACTTTTCAAAAGGTACTTGGTCATACATAGTACTTTTGCGTATAAAGAATTAGAAGAACTAAATAAGGGCGGTATGAATCTCGAAAACACGCAAGTACAAATGAGGAAGGGAATATTGGAATACTGCATCCTCCACATAATTTCGCGGGGCGAAGTTTACGCTTCAGATATGTTGGATGAATTGACGTCAGCAAAGATCATCGTCGTGGAGGGCACGCTGTATCCCCTTCTTACCCGGCTGAAGAATGCCGGACTGCTGGAGTATAAATGGGTGGAGTCCAAATCCGGGCCTCCGCGCAAGTACTATAAGCTCACCGACAAGGGAAGCAAATTCCTGGGAAGCCTTACGGCAACCTGGGACGACCTTGTCCATTCTACACAAATGATCACCTCCAGACCCATAGCTTAATCCCCTAACGAGACTTACAGAGTTTATGAAAAAAAATATAAGCATCAACATCAGCGGTATAATCTTTCATATTGAAGAGGATGGTTATGATACGCTGCGGAAATACCTGGACTCCATTAACAAGTATTTCGCAACCTTCGAGGACAGCAGCGAGATCCTGGCCGACATCGAAAGCCGCGTCGCAGAGATCTTCCTGTCCAAGCTCAACGAGGGCAAGCAGGTGATCACGGCCGAGGATGTGAGCGCGCTGGTGGCTACCATGGGAAGTGTTAGCGATTTCAAAGCGGCCGAGGAAACGGATGGTGCACCCGAACCGGAGCGCCGTCAAACGACTCAGAATTCTCAGCAGGCTGAAACGGAAGCCAACACTTCATCAGCCAGTGGCGGCAACTCCAGCGGTGGCAGAACTTTCCGGCCATCCCAGCAATTGCTTCGCGACCAAAAGCGAAAAATATTGGGCGGTGTCTGCTCCGGCATCGGCAACTACTTCAGTATAGATCCGGTGTGGATCAGGCTTTTCTTTGGCTTGCTGGCCTTTGCCTATGGCCTCACCATCTTGGTCTACATCGTGATGTGGATCGTGGTGCCGGGGTCGTATGACCTGGAAGAGACCGACATGGGCAAAAAGATGTTCCGCGACCCCGAGCGTAAAGTGATCGGTGGCGTGTCGGGCGGTGTGGCCGCCTATTTTGGAATGGACATCGTGGCGGTGCGGTTGTTGTTCGTGCTGTTCACCATCTTCTTCGGTGTGGGATTCCTGATCTATATCATCATGTGGATTGCCCTGCCGGAGGCAAAAAGTCTTACCGACCGCATGGAGATGCAAGGCGAGCCGGTGACGCTGTCGAACATTGAGTCTAACATTAAAAAAAATCTCGGTGACACGGGCACCGGAAAGCAA
>CBIHQM010000506.1:0-4510 GCA_966211885.1 uncultured Chryseolinea sp. | reverse complement strand
TCACGATGGCGGCATAGGGCGTTGCCTCTCCTACTACGATGGATTGATCGAGGTCGTCGTTCAGGTCGCCCAGGATAATAAATTTCTCGCCGGTGTGGCGCGCATCGAGACTGTCCTTCAACACCGTGGCATCGTATAACCGGCGGTTGCGATCTTCCGGGGCACTGCCCGACTTGGCGTGAATGTCGATGAGCGTGATCTTCTCCGTGGCCCCGTTGATGGTGGCATTTATTGTGAGCGCAAAGGGAAGCCTTCCGCTGGAGTAAAAGCTCGAAGGATCGCCGGAAGGATAATTGGGCAACAACGAAGGGTCGATCAAGCGCGCAGAATCGTAGCGCGATTCAAACCATACACGCGAGGAAATTACTTTAACTGTGGCTGAATCATAGATGAAACAAACTTTCTGCGGGGGAAAAGTATTGCTGGGTCCATCGAATGAATACGAATACCGGTCCGAGCAGATATAGCGGCGGCCAAGTTGTGACACGAGTTCCTTGAACAGTGTGTCGTTCGAAACTTCCTGCACCGCGATGATGTCGGCGTTCAGCGATTGCATCACAGTCTTGACGTTCTGCAACTGCAGGGCTTCATCTTCGGGTCCGAATTCCTGGTTGCTGTAGTCTTCTTTGCGCGCGCCGAAAAATTCAAGATTCCAGTCTACCACATCAAAGGTCTTGGATGGGGCGATGCTATCGGTCGTGGGTGTGGGTTCCCGGAGACCGGGGATGTCGGCGCTGAAGCGGGGCAACAACTGGATGCTGGTGCGGAAACGCCCTACCACTGCGGTCACTTCAAAATCGCCATCCGGTTTTTCAAGACCCGGAATATCGGTGTCGCCATCGATGCGCAGGTCAACCTGTGCGCCATCGCTTTGCAACGTCTCGGTGCTTTGCGGATAAAAAACAAAATCACTGTTCAAGAGGGTCACGTGGGTCACTTTCACCAATTCGCCTTCGTGCGCGGCCAGGTCGGTGAGGGCGAAGGTTTGCGGGGTTAGGATGCGCGGTGTGGCATTTACCTTCGTAAAAAATATTCCGCTTCCACTGATTTGTTTTTGATCGTTGAATACGCCCATGGGTCCCGTCACGATAACCGAATCGCCAATCGCCACGCCGTGCGCAAAATTAAAATCAAACACCGGGATCCCTCCCGACGCGTCTTGTACATACGCCGGGTTGCCCAACTCGTTGGCAACCGTCACACGCCCGGCAATCGTAACCTGGTCCCCCAGTGCGTGAGCCCTTGCGCTGGCGATCGGAATAATAGAAGCCACCTGGTCGAAGCCATTGCCGGTCACCGCCAGATTTTTTGATGTACTTCCACTTTGATGAAGAATAGCACCGGGGCTTGGTCCGCCTGCGGTCGGCGCAAATTTCACATAGACCGTGTCGCCGGTGTTGGCCAAGGATACGGATGAGGTAAATGTATTGCCGTCGGTTGAAAGCGTGTAGAAAACATTACTGCTGCTCACCGCGATGGGATCCGTGAGGTTGGAACCTGTGACCACGTACGCCTGCGTTTCCGAAGTCCCCACGTTGACATCACCAAAATTTAATTGAGAAGGTGCCAGCGCAATGATAGGTGTGCCCGCCGCAATCCCGTCCGGGGTCAGGACGAAGTCATCGATCGCCAAACCGTCGTCTGCGCCTGCCGCGTTGAAATCGAGCCACCGGATATAAAAAGTTGCTCCGGGTGCGAGGTTCAGACCTGTGATCGTGAAGGTGAGCGTCGTGCTGTTCAACAAAGCGTTACCGTCAAGGGCGCCCGTGGTTCCCGTCGTGACGGGCGATGAAAAGTCAAGCGCATCCACATCGGTCCACGATCCATCGGAAAGTGAACTCGCGTCAACACTGTATTGAAAATCCATGCGGTCGGCCCTGCCGGTAGCACCAAGCCGCCATTGCTCGCCGCGGTACGAAATGAAGAGATCGGTTATGGTCCCGTCTGTGTTGTTCGCAAATCCTGCGCCTAGGGTAGACGTGACGGAGCCCGAAAGCAGGCTGCCCGCCGCACGATCCGCCGCGGTGGTGCCAAAGCTGTAGGTGTTGCCGGTGTTCGATGATCCCGTGCCGGCGGCGTAGGTGGTGTTGGCGCTCGTGCCGGTCTCGACGAACGTCCAGCCCTGTGGAAAAGTTTCCACAGGATTCGTCGTGCCACTCGACGCGAGGCCGTCAAAGTTTTGTTGATACGGCGTGTTCAGGGTTGGCAACACGATCTGTGCCATGACGTTGGCCTGCAGAATGCACAAGACAACCAGGAGAACGACAGTAAATTTTCCTTTCATAACGGAGATGGGTTTGTTTTGACACTAAACTATCCGTTGTGTATGAAATGAGTATGATCTCAAAATTATTTATCGGCGATGGTGCTTGATCACCGGTTAGCGTCGATGTTTTTTCAGTTCAACCAACAGGATTTACGACGAATGCAGGGTTGCTTGTACGGGCAAGGTAAAATAAAACGCGGCGCCCTGATCTACTTTTCCCTCGGCCCACACTTTGCCGCCATGCCGGTTGATGATGCGTTGCACCAACGCGAGGCCCACACCTGTGCCCGGGAACTCAGCATATTTGTGCAACCGTTGAAACGCGCCAAAGAGTTTGTCGGCATACCGGGTATCAAAACCCGCGCCGTTGTCCTTTACCACGAACGTGATCTCATTACCACTTTTGTAAGAACCGATCTCGATGACCGGATGCTCCTTTTTTGAAGAATACTTAATGGCGTTTCCGATGAGGTTGATCCATACTTGTTTGAGCAACGAGATGTCGGCCTCGACCGGGTACATTTCCGAAACAGAGATCCTGGCTTTGGCCGTCAACACCGGGTCCATTTCTTCAATGATGTGTTGAACCAGTTTTTGACTGTTCACCTGGGTTTTCTCCAGCGGCTTTTTGCCAAGCTTCGAGAATTGCAAAAGATCCTCGATGAGGGTGTTCATCTTGCGGGCATTTTGCTGCACCGTGTTCAGGATCTGTTTTCCCGATTCATTGAGTTGATCGTAGTTGTCTTCTTTCAGGATGTCGGAAACCCGAGGATGGAGCGCAAGGGCGCGCGCAGATCGTGGGAGACAGAATAAGAAAATGCCTCCAACTCTTTATTGGCCGCTTCCAATTGCGCCGTGCGGTCCGCTACGCGTTGCTCGAGTTCGGCATAAACATTTACATTCTCGATGGTCACGGCCGTGATGTCGGCGAGCGATTGCAGCAAGCTCATTTCTTCCTGTGTAGGCAGGTGAGGCGTGGCCCAATAATTTCCGATGGCACCAATCGGCGCGAGGGTTCGGATGGGCACCATGGCCAGGCTTTTTACGAACGTGGGCCGGTAGGCGTCGTGGGGAATGCGGTCGTCTTTGTAAATATCTTCGATGACCGCCGCGGTCTTGTTGAGCATAGCCCAACCGCTGATACACCGGCTCATGGGGAAACGGCTTCCCTTCCACAACGGGCTGATGGCATCTTCGTCGGCATAAAAGCAGAGGTCACCCTCGCGCAGGATAAACGTCGCGCCGTCCGCACCCGTGAGTTGGCGCGCGGCCGTGCGCACGATCTTCATCACGGTTTCAAGGTTTCGCGCCAATGACAATTCCTGTACGGTGATAACAAGAAGTTTTAGCGCGCTGCTGTCGGAGGTCTGGATCATAGCCGGGTTTCCTGGTGGATCAAAGAACAAAAGGTACAAAAACCGGCAATGAAAATAAAATATCCAGTGGGCTATCGGCTGGGCTGGAATTCGAGCGCTTCCTCGACCGTGAACTTTCTTTTGAAACTGAAAGCGTAGGGCGTTTCGCCATGAGCCTGCAAATGATCCAGCCGTTCGACAGCTTCTTGCGGGGTAGGGACCGTTCCCCCGGGCACGTACCACATCGTCGTGTGCGGCCGCGTCATTTTCTCAAACCACTCTTGCCGCCGCCGGAAAATGGCCGCGTGATCCGACCGGTAAACATACGCCACCAGGTCATCGATCGTTTTCCACACCGACAGGTTGATGATGATGAGGGCATCGTCATACACCTTGAACGATGTGGCATTGTTGCCCTCGTCTTTTAACCGCCACACAAAGCCGGGGCTGCTCTCGGCCAACGCGTTGATGCGGTCGAGGTTGGCCACAAAATCGGCCATGACCGGGGTGTCGATCGGTCCGAGCATTTTTGCTATATTGACTTGTGCCAGGTGGTGCTCCATAAACATTCGGATTTATTTTTCGTGTAATACTAAACGATCGGCCATGACCAAACAAGAAGTAACAAAAAGGTTACCGCTTTCCCAGTCCAAAAGCGTATACGAGAACGAGCAGTGCTCGGTGATCGCCGCCCTGAAAGTATTTGCTACAAAATGGAAACCTTGTATCATTTGTTTCCTCTCCGAACATCCCCTGCGCTACAACGCCCTGTATAGAGCCATTCCCAATATCAGCCGCAAAATGCTCTCCCTCCACCTGGATGAAATGGAACGGGATGGTTTGTTAACGCGGGTGTTGTTCGACAGCAAGCTTCAACGCGTGGAGTATA
>CBIHQM010000505.1:0-4552 GCA_966211885.1 uncultured Chryseolinea sp. | reverse complement strand
CGTAAACTGAGGCAAGACGCGATCCAGCGCCATACGTTTAATCAGTCCGCCGACCCCAACATAAGAGGTGAGCACCGCGCCACTGAGCACCAGTACCGCATCTATGGAGATGAGCGTGCGAAGCCACGTTCCCCCGGTAGTAAAGCCGATGTGGGATAGCAGGGCTTCCTGATGGGACACAACGTCTGCTTTGGAAACTACCAGAATGGCCAGTAAGGCCATGAGTGGATTGATGATGGCAACCGAAACCCACATATTGCGAAGTGTCTTGCGAAATACGCCCGGCGCCTGCTCCTCCACAAAATTGGCAGAGCTTTCAAATCCTGAAATGCCCAGCATGGCTGCACAAAAACCAAAATAGATGGCCGACATGAAATTTCCCTCTACCGGGATCTGAAAATTCCACGTTGCAATCTGCCAGCCGTGCGTAAGCACGAACCAGACCCCGCTCCCCAGCAGAAAAGCCATCGAACTGAGATGGAAAATGAAAATGATGGTGGCTACCACTGACGATTCGGAGATTCCAAGAATGGTTAGAAAAAGGAAAAAACTCAAAAGACCGATAGTGGCTATGAACACTGAAAGGGAGGGTAGCAGGGTGTGTAAATAGTGCATGGCCTCCGAAGCGGAAAGCACCGCCGTTGCCATGTAGGACAATATTGTCAGACACGCGGCAACCGAGGCATTGCTCTTGCTGGTGGTGTTGAGCAGCACGTTGTAAGCCCCTCCATTCAAAGGCAAAGCACCAACAACTTCCCCGTAGATTTTACGAAACAGAAACAGCACACCGGCGACAATGAGTAAGGCAAGCCATGCATACTGTCCGGCATATACGATCGTGAGGGCAGACACATATAAGCAGGAAGACGTGATGTCGTTTCCGCAGATGGCCGTGGCGTGAAGTTCATTTAGTTTTTTTATCGGATGCATCTGTGGAGTCTGTTGAGATCTTAAAAGTTGGTGCATGGTAGCCAGCAGGCAAGTAGCTTGCGGGTACCGTTGTCCTATTGCCGTCACGTGCCGAACGGTAATGCGGCGACATGATTTCTACGCCGGCTTCATTGAAGGCATCCTGAATGTTTTGATGCAGGGATGAATAGATCGCCGTCATCTGCTGCGAGTCCTGGGTGTGAAGGTTGATCTGATACGCTACATAAAAATCATCCAGACTGGTTTGAAAAACAAAAGGCCTGTGGTTTTCGTCAACAAATATTCCGGTCGTTTTCAAGGCCGCGGCAATGAGCAGTTCATGGACTTGTTTCCACGGAGCATCATAGCCAATGGTTACCGTGGAGTGAAGGATTAGACCGCGCTCTTGCGCTGAGGTGGTATAGTTGATCGTATGCCCGGTAAGAATGGTGGAGTTGGGTATGGTGATTTCTTCATTTTTGATGGTTCTTATCCGCGTGACGAGCATAGACTTCTCCACCACGTCGCCGGAAACATCGCCGATCTTTACCCGATCGCCCACTTTGAAGGGCCTCATGTACGTGATGACAAGCCCGGCAACCGCATTGGATATGGCCGAGGAAGACCCCAAAGAAAATATTACACCCAGGAATACAGAAACGCCCCTGAACACGGGAGAGTCTGAACCTGGGAGATAGGGAAATATGACAATAAAACTAAATACCCACAGCAAAAACCGAACAATGTTGAAAGTGGGTTTGGCCCAATCGGGGTAAAATCCCTGGATGTTCAACACCTGGTTTTCGATTTCCCCGGCAATAAAGCCAAGGAATTTAATTACATAGTGCGTCACGGCCAGGATCACGGCGATGGCAAACAGGTTGGGAAGGTAATGGATAAGTCCCCAGAGAACGGCCTGTACCGGGGAGAGAATCCAGTCGATAAGTTTATCGGCAATGCTGCGGGTCCATGGAAAAACACTGAAGAGCAGCGGTAAGGCAATATATAGCGTGAGCGCAATGATGAACAGGCGAAGGATGTTGACAAGAAAGACGATCACTTTGAGCTCTCGCGCGCTGTCGAGCAATTGGTAGCCTTTGATGCGGATGCCCCGGATGGCGTTGCCCTTCAACCTGGCCAACCGGACCAGTATACGTTTGAAGAGCTTGTTGATCAATCGAATCATCACATAGATTCCCAGCAGGATCAAGAGAATGGAAGCCACTCGGGTAAGCAAACTGGTTAAGCTATGTTCCTCTCGTTCGCCTCGAATGGCCTGGCGGATTATATCGCGGTAGCGAATAGCCAGCGTAACCGGCTTTTCCTCGTACCACATTGCCTCAAGTTCATTGATGCTCATGATGAGCTGATCGTGAAAAACGATCTCCGGCGACATTTCTGAGATGCTTACCTGAAGGGAGTCCGGTTGAAATTTAAAATCCTCATAGAGCCGGACAATCTTTTCACTAATGGCTTTTCCTCGATCCTCTGGGCCGAAGCTGCCAACGCGCGTATACACCATAAATAAGGTATCGCCAAATGGCGCCACCGGGGCGCCATGCGAAGAGGCTTTCATGGCCCGCAGTTGATGACGCCGTTTTATTTGATGAAGTGAATCTTGTGTTACCATGGCTTTGAGCTTTGCCATCAAAGCGTCGCGATGACGTGCTTGCTGGCTACCGGTCAGCGCCTGAATTTCTTCTTGAAGAGCCATTCGGCGAAGGGAGTCGGCCTTGTGCGTGCTGTCCATTTGCTGCATCAGCCGCGTGACACGGGGCAGATCCGTGGAGTCTACGGACTGACCATGCAGCGGCTGCGCAAGCGTTGAAATCAATCCCCAAAGGAGTAAGTACTTCATTCTATAGCCGTTAAAGAGCAATCAAAGATCACCATTTTCTATCAAGAGAATGGAAGGGATGATGTTGCAGGGTCAAAAAAGTGCGGTAAAGGCGCTATCGTCCTTTGGATAATCGGGGCCTCTTCCCAAAAAAGGCGATTTTTGTTCGGATGAGGTCGATGAGGCTCGATTCAACGGCAAGGGGAGTCTCTTCGGCCATCTCTTGCGGGCTTCTGCGCAAGCTTAAGACCGGCATATGGCGATATGGCGAATCCACGGCTTGCCCCGGGGTAGTAGCCCTTACGATGCGCGTGGCTTTTTCCACGGCGCTTGTCATCACCAGCAGTTCCGGTCGAAAGCGGTTCAACAGCCCCGGTAAATCGAACTCGTCCAGACGGTGATGATAGATTTTGTGCGTGCAAGCCCCTTGATTGTCGCAGATGCGGCCGCAGACAAAGTCGAGCAACGAAGCCAATCGCCGGAGTTCGGGCCGTTCGCCTGATGCGGTCAATCCCACCAGAAGGACCTTTGAATGATTCATCTTCACTAGCCGGCGAACCATCCTGAACTTGTCCAAAACCCGAGGGCTCCACAAGATGGGGATAAGAATCCTACCAAAATCGATCCGGGGATGACTGGACGGAATGGTCAGCACCGAGCACGGTGCAAAGTCCATCACGCGCCGAGTTGTAGAGCCAATCTTCCTGGCATGAATGGCCAGGCTCTGGGTGCCAATGACGATTAAGTTCATTTGCATCACACTGGCAACGTAGCAAATTTCATCGGCCGCAACGCCCGACTCCACGGTTGTCTCAATGTCCAGGCCTGTGTCGGAGATCCATTTTGCGGCCTGACGTTGAAGATTTTCTTTCGCCATACCCATTAATTGCGACTGTGCCTGGATAAATTGATCCTTGTCTTCTGTTGTTGACAGATATTCGATGTGTTCAATGACCTGAATCAAAACAACCCGTGCATGGAATTGTCGAGCAACGGCAAAGGCCGATTCTAAGACGGCCAAAGACGCCGGAGAGAAATCCAAAGGAACCAAAATCTTCATTCTATCAGTAGCGTTATTCATGGCCATGGGCAACAAGCGTTAGAGTATGTTCGATGGTGTGCGCGTTCTTTAAAGCGGCGCATTCAATATTCGGATGCTGATGGAGCAACGACGAAAAGATCTCTTTCCCCTCGCTGGTTGTCAACGGTTGCTGGAATGCAGCGTTCGCGCCCATCCGCAAATACGTGTCAGCGACCGCCGAAGGCATCGTGCTGGACAGTACACCGATGAAGCACGCATCCAACGCCCTGTTCGCGCGAAGCGTTTGCAGACAGCGCGTCCCGGATAACCGTTTTAAGTCGGCATCCAAAAAAATGTAAGTCGGCATGTGTTGGAATTCGTGTTGAATCATTTCAAGCGCCTCATCGGCATAGATGAAGCTAATGCACTGAACCGTTGGACACACGTCGTGCAAAATGTCCTCCAACCAATCAAGGGTCGTATTGGAATTGGCAATGAGTACAATGTTTTCTTTTTGCATAGCGGCTCCTCGATTATCAACTGCAAGAATTTTGCCAACGCCATTTTTGAAAAGCGAAAAATAGCGCTTTCCTTTTTCATCTATCCCGATAGAACGTAAAACGAGAATTAAATCGATATTAAATCGACATTAAACATGGATCGTTGAGGATGGCCGTTTGCTGATGGGACCTTTTGGTTGTGCGTAACTTTTTGCTGCCGTTGTTGTTTTCTTTATCGTGTGTTTATATATGGCATTCGTATATCAACACTCGTATATCAACTAC
>CBIHQM010000504.1:0-4555 GCA_966211885.1 uncultured Chryseolinea sp. | reverse complement strand
CCTGCAGACTCAGCCACTTGGTGAAATTATACTTCGCCGAGAGGTTTCCGAAGATCCGGTCTCTGCGGATGTTCTGCTTCACCTTGTCGAGCACCCAGTAGGGATTGGTGCGGTTGGTGAACCGGGAATAGACATATTCGCCACCACCGGGATTGAAACGGTTGTCGCGCAACACATCGAGGGGCATGGTGTTGGCCATGGCATACAACGATGTGGGTATGGAATTGTCCTGGTCGGAAACTACGGGGGGATTTTTGTTATACTCGTTGGCATAGTTCACATTTCCCTTAAAACTCAACTTGGGCGACAAGTCATAGCCGAAGCCCAGGTTCAACGTCTTGCGGTTAAAGCTGTTGTTGGGGGTGATGCCCTTGCTGTCCATGTTGGACACCGACAAATTCATCCCTCCCTTTTCGCCATTGGCGGACACGGAAACACTGTTGGTAAAATTCTGACCGTGGCGATAGAATTGGTTGATGATGCCCTTTTGAGCAACATAGGGAACCTGCACATTGTTGAACAGGATCTGCGTCATGCCCGGCTCGATCTTAGGTCCGAAAGACCACTGGCCGGTCGTAGGGTTGGGCAACGCTCCCGCGGAAGCGGGGCCGAGGCCGTTCTCGCCTTGTCCGTAGGTATATTGATAGTCCGTGTAGTCCAGCGCTTTTTCGTCGGTAAAGTTCATGTTATAGGTCACGCCCACTCCCTTGGTGAGGGAGTTCCGCGACTTGGTGGTGATCATGATCACGCCGTTCTGGGCGCGCGATCCATACAAGGCCGCAGCCGTTGCACCTTTCAACACCGTCATGCTTTCGACGTCGTCGGGGTTGATGCTGTTGAGACCGTCGCCGCCGTCGGTCGAGGCGCCACCACCTTTGTTGGCTACTGAATTATCGCCAGCGGTATTTCCCTGGTTAGTTCCAAAGTTCGTGTTGTCGATCGGCACGCCGTTGACCACGATCAGGGGCGTGTTCTGACCACCAATCGAAGACTGACCGCGGATGCGGATCTTAGAAGATCCACCGGGACCTGTGCCCAACGAAGTCACGTTCACACCGGCGATCTTGCCTTGCAACGTGTTCATCACGTTGGTCGAACGGTTCACGGCAAATGCATCGGAGCTCACCTTCGAAGTGGAATAGCCCAAGCTCTTTGCCGACCGCTCGATACCCAGCGCCGTGACCACCACTTCATCCAGCGACTTCAGGTCGGGTGTCATGTTCACGTCAATCACCGAGCGTCCTGCGATCGTAATTTCCTGGGTGGCATAGCCTACAAAAGAAAACACCAGCACCGCATTCTCGTTGTCCACCGCAATGGAGTAGTGACCGTCGGCGTCGGTCGTGGTTCCGGTAGTGGTTCCTTTCACCACCACGTTCACACCCGGAAAACCCGCTCCGCCTTCTTCGCGGATGGTACCCGTCACGGTCTGGGCCATCAACTCCTCGCGGTGTGCCATTTCACGCACCATGTCGCGTTCGTGGAAGGGGTTAAAATCTTCCGGCTTGTTGAGGGCGAGCGCGGGTACAAGCACCGTCGAACTCTGAGGTTGCTCGGCGGTGTGGACGGTTTTCTTGTAGATGACGTAGAAGCCATCGCCGGCCTTTTCGTAATAGAGACCCGTGTCTCTCAAGACGCTGTCCAGGGCTTGTTCCACAACTTTGAAGTTGTGGGCCGAAAAGCGTACCTGCTTGTTTTCAATCCACTCATCCTTGTAGGCGATGGAGATCGCAAAGGACCGTTCCAATTCAGTCAATGCCTGCTTCAACGAGCTGGCGTCGCCGGCGCGCTGCTGCATGGCGCGAGGACGGTTAGCCGCCGCATAGACGGGGTCGTGCTGCGACATGACCTGCAGATGCGTCAAAAGCAACATGCCGAGCAGTAGGTAGCGATTTTTCATAGGTTAGGTTTTTTAGGTTGTAGCTGATTAGTTTTTTAGGATCTACATGTTTACAATTCGTTAGGTTATCTCTCTCTTTTCTATTTTATGTTTAGTGTGTTATCATTCTATCTCATTCTTCGATGGTGATCGTAGACCCCTCGCGCGTGATCTTCAACTGAAAAGCCTTTGCCATTTGCTGTAGCAGCTCTTCGGCGTTCGCCAGCGGCATAGATCCCGACACCGTTTGCTCCAGCAACGTGGCATCGGCCACCTTCACTTCCAGTCCATAGTTATCGCGGAGCATACGCACCATTTCGCCAAGACTGGTGTGATTGAGGATGATCTTATTTTGCGTCCAGGCCGTGTAGAGCTGCGGGTCCACTTCTTCTTTCTTGTATTTCTTTCCCTTGAATTCCACCATATCGCCCGGCTTCATCAAGATCTTCTCCTGCGATTCGGCCATGGGCAGGTTCAGGCGGATCTGACCGGACTTGAGGATGACCGTGGTCTTGAGCGTCCGCTTATAAACATTGAACATCGTGCCGAGCACATCGACGCTCACACCGTCGTCGGTGCGCACGCGAAAGGGTTGGTTAGTTTTGGTATGCACCACCGAGAAGAACGCCTCGCCTTCGAGCCAGATCTCGCGGTCGGCTTTATCGTTCCAGTCCTTGAGAATGCGCAGGGTTGAGTTGGCGTTGAGGATGACCTGGGAATTGTCTGGCAACACCACGGTCTTGGTCTCGCCGTAGGCTGTGTGATATTCCTTCCAGGGCTTTTGTTGCTGGAACAGAAAAAACGCGCTCACCATAACAATGAGTGCGACCGCCGCCGCGGCATACCAAGCGCGGGCGATCCCCGGCTGATGGCGTTTCAGCTCACGGTCGTTGTCGATGTTGCGGATGCGGTCCCAGAGCTGGGTGAGGTCTTCGTGGCTCAGGGTATGGTTGGAGAAACGGATGCTCTCCAGGATGGCGCGGGCTTCCTCTACATCCTCACGCTTTTCGGGGTGCTGCTGAAGCCAGCCCTCCCAAAAAACGCGCGGGCTTTCGTCGGCAGGGTGCGACACCCAATACTGAAAATAATCATCGGTAACGAAATCATTTACAGAGAAGTTAACGTACTTTTTCACGGGTCGTGGGTCTAGGATTTTGAACGAATAAGCTTTAAGAGGGGGCACCTGGTGATTTCTCACCGTTTTTTTTGAGATTTTTTTTGAGGGGGCGTATTTCAGGCTCAGGCATTGCGTTTAATTGCGGAGAACGCAAGATTTCAGAAAGGCAAGTATCTTAGGGCGGGTGAAGTGAACCGGAGACTTATATAAATAGAGAGATGATTATGTCTGAGCAATACCACGAACTAGCCTTCTACACCCTGGCCCACCCCGACAATCTATATTTCATCCATCAACATATAGTAGACGCGCAAACCGCACAAACGGCAGACGTCAATACAAAACCCATAGCCATTGTCTATGCTCTGGTTGGACTATACTTAATGATTGAGAAAAACTACACGGGCCGCCAAGTGCAACAAGCCCACCTGCAACTCTCAAAAAACAAAAAGAACTTACCGTCGATCAGCTTACCCGAAAAAAGAGGTGAAATAACCGTCCAGGAAGTTTTGAAAGCACCTCCTGGGCCAGAACGAGATGCAGCGATTAGAAATTGGTGCGTTTCAGTTTGGCAAGCTTACGCGAATATTAGGCAGATAATTATTGGATATTGTGATGAGAATTTACAATAATGTGGAATTTATCGAGGCACGCTATCAAGAACGACAAACACAATGTACTGGGAAGAGAAAATTGAGATGCTGAAGAATACGACCGATCCAAAAGACTTTAGAGACCCTTTTGTTGAAGGCTTCGATATCCTTAAAAAGATACACGACCGTTTCCTGACAACCTATACGTTGGACTACAACAAAGGCTTCTGGAATTGGGCGGATGGTCTAAAGGACAAAGAAAAAGTGAAGGACCTGTTGCCGGCCCACCTTGATGGGGCGTTGACGGTACTGGATCCCAAACAGAACTACTGGGTAGTGTTGGCAGAAGCATTACCTGGAAAAACCGCTCGTGTATATGACGCCAAGCCCGCAGTAATTCTCACACTCGCGAGTCTTTGGCAGATGGATTTTTACATTGGCGACAAGAAATACAATTGGCTTGTACATTTCAAACGCGGCCTGGACAATCCTGCTATTTACAAATCAGGCCCGTTGACGACGCCGTGGGACGAACTCGAACAACTTGAATAGTATCAACCGTTAAGAACCCTTTGCCTCTTTTTCCTCCTTATAACTGGACATTATTTTCCCCAGGATCTCTGTAAGGTCAAAAATATAACCATCGTATTAGGCAGCAAATTCGCCGGTTCGCTATCGGCAGTCATATTCCATCTCCCCAAAAGTGAATACAGGCGTCTCGAATAAAAAATTAACCGAAACAGTTCGTATGGCCTTTACATAGCCGTCGCCATTGTAGTCAACGACATAATCGATCACCGGCTCTGTCGCATAGGTGAACCGCGGTGTGGCATGTATTTTTAAAGAAAGGAGGTTGTTGATGCTGGGCTCATGGTCGAAGAAATAAATCTCGATTACCTTAAGGTCCGGTGAGCCCACAAAGAATCTTTGGTGATTGTCGAACGAAAGCAATTCAGCGCCAACGAT
>CBIHQM010000503.1:0-4568 GCA_966211885.1 uncultured Chryseolinea sp. | reverse complement strand
ACCAACCTAAAAGTTTCGAAACGCACGACGATTATGTTGGAAGGCCAGTTCCGCCAGGCCCAGAACATGCAGCCCATGCAATACCAGTTTCGCACGGGGGCGGAGATCGGTCTGAATAAGCACTTCTCCATCATACCCCTGGGCTATGTCTACACCTGGAACTTCCAGTACGGCAAGCAGCCCGCGGCGTTTGAAAACAACGAGCACCGTTTGTTCGAGCAAGTTACCTATAAACACGCCATCGGCCGGTTCGTCTTCAGTCATCGCGCACGGTTGGAGCAGCGCTTCCTGCAAGTGCACACCAACGAGGGCCAGGAGGGAATTGTGAACCACGGATACGATAACTACCTGAACCGTGTGCGCTATCGCTTTCAGACCATGCTTCCTTTGAATCACGATAAGATCGGGGCCAAGACCTTTTTTGCAAGCGCCTATGACGAAGCCTTCCTGAGCTGGGGCAAGCCCGTTACCTTCCATGAGCCCGACCAAAACCGGCTCTTTGGCGGTTTTGGTTACCAGTTCAAGTCGCCGCTCTCGATCCAAGCCGGTTTCCTGTATCATATGTTGATCAAAGCCAACGGTGCGCAACAAGAAAACAACACCGGCATCCAGGTGATGGTGACCTACAACATCAACCTGATGAAACCACAATCGTGATGGCTTAAAGCTTCGCGATCGTGGTCTTTCGCAGACCCGTCATTTCTTTGATCTCCTCCACGTCATAGCCTCTCGACTTCATCTTTATGGCCAGCGCCAGCATGGTCTCCGTTCCCGATTGAAGCTCTTCCAGCTGTTCCTGGTCGGCCTCGGTCAGCACCGGAAGCTTGGCGCGTTTTAGCCGGGACAGTATTCCCTTCTGTGATAAACTGACAAAATCTTTTTCGGTGATGAGCAGATGATCCACCACCTCGATATTGATCCGCTCCCCCGCTTTGATCAGGAGCGCGGTCATTGTTTTATCGGCTTCCGAAATTTCTATCGTTCCTTCCGGGCGACTGTTGACGAGGACCATCTTCACCGCCATTTTATAGAGCGCCATGCGAAAGATCTCCTTTGGCGCGATGCTCATGCGATTGACGGGCCCCATGCTGATCAGTTCGACAAAGAGAATGTGATGCGCGCTGTTCATGCCGATCGCCCAGGTATGACCTTTACTTTTCCGGATGGCATTTTCGCGGAGCAACAGGGGTTGCATCACAGCGTAGACATCACGTGAATTGAGCAGTTTTGCTTTTTGGTTGTCGGTGAGGGTTTCCATGAAAGCAATATATGGAAATCGAAGAATGCATAGCAAGAATTGTCACGTTCCGGCCGGGAGGGAATGGTTTCCCAGATATTTAATCCTTATTTTAAGGATTCGAAATCCCCCGGTTGGCATGAAATTCATTCTCATCCCTTTCTCCCTACTATTATTTTTCCCACTTCTTGCACAGAACGATCCCACCGAACGTGAGGTGACCGTTGAAGACCTGCAGATGAAAACATTCCCGAGCGACACGAGCGCCGTGGCTGTTTTGTTATTTGATAAGGGCGAACACATTCTATTGGGTGATATGTCCTTTAAGCGCCATCGTCGGATAAAGATCCTGAAGAAAGAGGCTTTCAATTCCTGGGGTACGGTTTTTTTGATGGAAGATGAGTCGAACATTGGGAAAATACAAGGCACAACCTATAACCTCGTGAACGGGCAGATCGTGAGAACCGAATTGGAGGACAACGCCATCTTTCGCGTGCCGCATGGCAAACATCGAACCCAAATTCGCTTCACCTTCCCCAATCTTCATGAAGGTTCCATCATTGACTACAGTTATAAAGCAACAGAAAAAAATGGTTGGAACCGCTGGACGTTTCAGTGGGATATCCCCACGTTGTGGAGCGAATATTCCTTCCATGCCTCACTCTGGATCAAGACCCCGGTGCTGTTGGGCGACATCAAACCCGCGGTCAGCGAAAGCAAACACGACGGGCATTACCATCGTTGGGTACTGAAGGACGTACCAGCGTTGAAGGACGAGCCGTTTATGGTCTCCGCTCAAGATCGCCAAGCGAGCATTTTGTTTTGGCCCGAAGGTCTCACCTGGGGTATTCTACACGCGGCGGCTCAGGATTTCGTCGGATACATACCTCAAACGAAGGGCGCAAAAACCTTGAGGGAAAAAGCTCTGGCCATCACGGGAGCGCTAACCGATTCCACAGAAAAGATCAGGGCGCTTTCTGCCTATGTCAAAAGCCAGGTAAAGTGGAATGGAATATGCGACAGGATACCGGACAGTCCGCAAGATGTCTTGAAACAAAAGAAAGGCACCGCGGCCGACATCAACTTCCTGCTGGGATGCCTGCTCGATGCCGCGGGGTTTAAACCTGTGCCCGCCTTCCTGAGCACACGTGATCACGGGACCTACATAGACCAATACCCGGATGCCACCCAGTTCGACTACCTGGTGTACTCGGTCCATTTGAAAAGGAAAGATCTTTTCCTCGACGCCACCGAACCCTTGCTGCCCTTTGATGTGCTGCCCGAACGATGCCTGAACGGCAAAGCCTTCAGCATGCTTTACATGGGCTACCGATGGCTGCCCCTCACCTCCCCGGCCAAGGACAAGACGATCGTTACCGCAGAGTTTGCACTTACTGCTGACGAGAACCTTCATGGAAAGTTAACCGTCGATCGTTTTGGTTATGATGCTTTTGCGGCCCGGAGCCAGTACCAGGTAGAGAAGGATAAATACTTTGAGCACACGCTCCTTCAAAAATCATGGACAGTGACCCAAAAAGAGGTACTGCAAATGGAGGATGTGAACACCGCGGTGCGTGAGCAATATGAACTGTCGATCCCAAATCAAGTGATTGTTTCCGACAACAAGTTGTATATCAATCCTTATGTTGCGCTGCGGGAAGATATCAATCCGTTTCCGGAAGCCCTTCGTACATATCCCTTGGATTTCCCTTTTCAAAAAGAGAAAATTCTATTGTGCCACATCACCATACCGGAAGGGTATGAAGTAGAATCACTTCCCGAAAACAAAAACATCACCTTGCCGAACAATGCCGCCAAATGTTCTTTCAACATCACCCTGGATGGCAACCGGCTTTCGGTGGTGAGCAATCTCAAGATCAATGAAACCTATTTCCTGCCGAACGAATATCTAAGCCTGCGGGAATTTTACACGCGCATCATTGCCAAGCAAACCGAACCGATCGTGCTTCGGAAAAAGTCCTGACGAACCGGATCACACCGCCGAGCGTATCAAGCCTCCCTCCACCCGCACAGCCGCACCGTTGGTTGCCGAGGCCAAGGGACTGGCCAGGTATACGATCATGTTGGCCACTTCTTCGACGGAAGCAAAACGCTGCAACAGCGACGTGGGCCGGGCATTCTTAAAGAAATCCTTTTCAACTTGTTCGGCGGTGGAGTTGCCGGCCTTGGCCAGGTCGTTGATAAAAACACTCACGCCATCGGATTTGGTTGGTCCGGGCAGCACGGCATTCACGGTGACCTCGGTGCCCTTGGTGAGCTCGGCCAGTCCGCGGCTCACGGCCAGTTGAGCGGTTTTGGTCATGCCATAGTGGATCATTTCTTCGGGGATGAACACGCCCGATTCGCTGGAGACAAAAATGATGCGACCCCAATTCTTTTTCAGCATCAAGGGAAAGTAATGCCGCGACAAGCGCACACCACTCATGACGTTGACTTCAAAAAAACGAAACCAATCTTCGTCGGGGATCTCCGCGAAGGGCTTGGGCTCGAAGATGCCCGCATTGTTGACGAGGATGTCTACGTCGGGAAGTTGCTGGAGGAGGTTGGTCACGTCGGCGGCCTTGGAGAAATCGGCCGCGATGCCGCGGATGTTTGTTTTGCCGGTTTGCCGTTTCAATTCCTGCACGGCTTTGTCCACCCCAGCCTGGGTGCGGCCGTTGAGGATGACGGTGGCGCCTTCGTCGGCTAATTTTTTTGCTGTAGCGAATCCGATCCCGGCGGTTGAGCCGCTGATGAATGCGGTCTTTTGGGTGAGTTGTAAATCCATAGTCTTTTGAAATATGGATAGACAACCCGCGGCCCGGGGTTATAGTTTCTTAGCGATCGAGTTCTTTCAAAAATTCGAGCCCTTGTTCCCATGCCCCGAATCCAGCGGCCACATTGATGTGGCCTGCATCGCCGATGTCCACCAGCTTGCTGCCCCAGGCCTTGGCAAATTGTTGGGCCCGCTCGAAGCGAACATAGTAATCGTTGGTGCTGGCCACGACGATGGATGGAAACGATAACGGGGCAAGTGGCACGGGTGTGAACCCCGATGTTCCCGGAGGATAGGTGTCGGCTTCCGTGTCGCTCGGGGCCACCAACAGGGCGCCTTTTATTTTGCGTTTGTATTGCCCGCTCCAGAAGGCGATGGCGGCGCAGGCCAGGCTATGACCAACGACGATCACGTTGGCGGGATCGTGTGGCGCCAGGGCTTTGTCCATGGCGTCGATCCAGTCGGTGCGGCGGGGTGTTGCCCAATCGCGTTGTTGGATGCGGGTGAAGTTGAATTGTTTTTCCCAGAGGGTTTGCCAGTGGCCTTCGCCGGACT
>CBIHQM010000502.1:0-4575 GCA_966211885.1 uncultured Chryseolinea sp. | reverse complement strand
CGGGTCATCTGGAAATATCCCCATTCGCCTTTCTATTTCCCCAGTCGCCGTTTGCAGGATGCATGCAGCATAACCCCTCATTACCTTTGACTTAAGATTAAAGCCAACTATAGACAATAAGAATCCCCCGGAGGTCCAGGACTTTCGGGGGATTCTTATTTTATGTCCGCCCAGCTTTTCTGCCCCGTCCAGCCAACCCCAGGCACATTTTTCACGTCCCGTCCCTTGAAGAACCCGCAGGAAATGGAGCGAATCCGGAACCTTATTTTTGACTTGCGAGGGATCTTTTCTACGGTAATTGTTACTATAATTGTTTTAACTAACTTTTAGCATGAGAACCCTAAAACCCGTCAGGCTGATGCTCGCCTGTACCTGCGCACTGTTGGCTGCTTCGGTGGCGTCTTGCGTCGACCACAGCGCCCCCGAAAGCGAATACAGCTGCGAGTCGGCCGAAACTGTGAGCTTCACCTCTCAGATCAATCCCATCATTAACTCGAATTGCGCCATTGTGGGCGACGGCGGCTGCCACAACGGAGGCAACGGTCCTTCGCTGGACTGGCGCGTGTTTGAGAATTTTCAAAGCCACGCCCTCCACGTGAAAGATCGCATCACCCGCCCGGCCAACGCCGCGGGCCACATGCCCAAGATCGGCGCCATCACCGACGACCAGATCCGCCTCATTGTTTGTTGGGTAGAGCAGGGTGCACAGCACAATTAACAAACCGGATGTGCAGCGATCTTCACCGGTTCATTTTTTTAGGTTTCGCATCCAAGCTATCAGCACCGGGGCATGACAAACATTCCCTGTTTTTTTTAAGAAACAGTTACGGGCCTTCCACCAAAACCTAACCTATGAAGTCTTTGACAAAACTCTTGCTTTTGCTCCTGGTTGCCATACCCTGGCAAGTAACGGCACAGCAACGTTACTTCGCAGAGAAGTCGGTCGTTTCGTTTTTCTCCGATGGCGTGGTGGAAGACATCTCGGCCACCAACTCGAAAGTGACCAGCATCTTCGATGCGCACGACGGCGAGGTAGCCTATTTGTTAAGCATCAAAGACTTTCAGTTTGTAAACAAATTGATGCAGGTGCACTTCAATGAAAAGTACATGGACACGGAAAAATTTCCGAAGTCGTCTTTTCAAGGACAGATCACCGGCTTCAGTCTCAGCAGCACCGGCAAACAGCAGGTGAAGGCCAAAGGCAAGCTCACCCTGCACGGCGTCACCCACGACATCGATGTGCCCGGCACCCTCGAAGTGGTCGACAACCGGTTGGCGCTGAGATCCAAGTTCATTATAAAGCTGTCGGACTACGATATCAAGATCCCGCAGATCGTGTGGCAGAACATCGCTCAACAAGTGGAAGTCACGGTAGACTTCATGTATCGACCCCTTTAATTAAAGCACCATGAAAAAAATAATTTTACTCTTTTTGCTCATCCCTTGCGTTGCCCTGGCACAAAACGATTTGCTGGGCGAGCTCGAAAAAGATTCCAAGAAAGAAACCGAAGTGGTCTATGCCACTTTTAAGGGCACCCGCCTCGGCAACGGCCACACCATCGAAACCAAACCCGGCGGCACACTCGAATTTATCTTCGGTCACCGTTTCGGAGCCATCAACGGCGGCTCTTACGAAATGTGGGGCCTCGACCAGGCTTATGTGCGCCTCGGATTGGACTATGGCATCACCGATCGCCTCTCCGCCAGCATCGGCCGCAACTCCACCGACAAGACGATGGACGGTTATCTGAAATACAAATTGCTGCGACAGACCTCCGGCGTGAAGAACTTCCCGATCTCCGTCACCGCGCTGGGAGGCATCGCTTATAAACTCTCGCCAAAAAACAACAGCGAAGTAGCACCCGGCTTTGAGAATATCGACCGGCTTTCCTACACTGGCCAGCTGCTCATCGCGCGCAAGTTCTCGACGGCGTTCTCGTTCCAACTCATGCCTACATTGGTGCATAAGAACTACGTCACCCAATCCATCGAGAGCAACGACCAGTTTGCCATCGGTTTTGGCGGACGCATCAAGCTCAGCAAAAGCATCGCGCTCACCGGCGAATACTATTACAATGTCAGCCGCATCAGCGGCTCGCCCTACTACGACGCCATGTCGCTGGGCATCGACATCGAGACCGGCGGCCACGTGTTCCAGTTGTTGCTCACCAACGCCATCGGGCTCACCGAGCGCGCCTTCATCACCGAGACCCGCGACAACTTCTGGGACGGTGGCATCCACCTGGGCTTCAACGTGACGCGGGCCTTCCAACTGAAAAAAAGACAGTAACATCCACGGGCGGCTATTGAAATAAACCTCCTGTTCTTTACTTTTAGACCTTTAACCGTCTAATAGCACAAGCGCATTGTTACTTTTCTCCATCATCGCCTACCTTTTGCTTACGGTGCTGGTGGGGTTTTGGGCGTCCCGCAAGGTGAAGACCTCAGGCGACTTCATGCTGGCCGGCCGCAGCCTGCCGCTCATGCTCAGCTCGGCCGCCATGTTCGCCACCTGGTTCGGCTCCGAGACCGTGTTTGGTGCCTCTTCCGAATTTCTGAAAAGCGGCCTCTACGGCGTCATCGAAGATCCCTTTGGCGCGGCGCTCTGTCTCATTCTTTTTGGAGCCTTCTTCGCCGGAAAACTCTACCGGATGAACCTGCTCACCTTGGGCGACTATTTTAAGGTCCGCTTTGGCGGCCGCACCGAGCGCGTGGCCAGCATCTTTCTCGCACCACCCTACATCGGCTACACCGCCGCGCAGCTCGTGGCCATGGGGCTCATCCTCAACGTCGTCACCGGCATAGCCACCTGGCAAGGGGTGTTGGTCAGCGCCCTGGTGGTGACCCTCTACACCTACGTGGGCGGCATGTGGGCGATCTCCATCACCGACTTCATCCAAAGCATCATCATCATCTCCGGGCTGCTCGTGCTGGCCATCATCCTCGCCGGTAAGGCCGGGGGAGCGGGACTGGTCCTGTCGGAGATGCCCAGGGAAAGTCTGAAATTTCTCCCCGATCCAAACCCAAAAGCGATCGTGAGCTACATCGCCATGTGGTCCGTGTTGGGCCTGGGATCGCTGCCTTCGCAGGATGTCTACCAGCGGGCGATGTCGTCGTCGTCGGAACGTACCGCCGTGTGGTCGTGTTATATTGCTGCATTCCTGTATCTGTCCGTCGCCATGCTGCCTTTGTTCATCAGCTTATGTGTGCGCCACATGTATCCCGATCAACTGACGGGCGACACGCAATTGGCCCTGCCCAACATGGTGCTCCTGCACACCTCGCTGCCCATCCAGATCTTGTTTTTCGGATCGTTGCTGTCGGCCATCATGAGCACCACCAGTTCGTCCATCCTGGCTCCGGCCGCGATCTTTTCGGAGAACCTGCTCAAACCCCTCATCGGCCACCGCTACACCGACAAGCAATTGCTGATGATGACGCGGATTTGTGTTTTAATTTTCGCCGCATCCGCCACCATTATGGCGTGTTTACGTTCCAACATCTACGAACTGGTAGGGGAGTCGTCCATCCTCAGCCTGGTCTCCTTGTTTGTGCCCCTCACGCTGGGGCTCTATTGGAAAAAGGCCAACAGCACCGGGGCCTTGTTGTCGATGGTGCTTGGAATGATTACTTGGATTATCTTTGAAGTTTGGGATACGTCGTGGCCCAGCCTGGTGCCGGCCACAGGCGTGAGTTTATTAGGCATGCTGGCAGGGGTATACTTCTGGCCGGCAAAATTTAAAAAGTATGGTAAAGATTGAGATCAATCGTTTGAATGACAACTTCCACATGGAAGCCGTCAACGAGCAGGGCGCCAAAGTCCAGATGGACGCGTCGCCCGATGTGGGAGGAGAAAACCTGGGCATGCGCCCCATGCAAATGCTGCTGGCCGCCATGGGCGGATGCAGTTCCATTGATGTGATAAACATTTTAAAGAAACAGAAACAGCCGCTCCGGGACATCAAGGTGACCGTAACCGGCGAACGCGAAAAAGACGTTGTGCCAGCCGTTTACACGGAAGTACACGCCCACTTCAAACTCTTCGGCGACCTCGACAAAGAGAAGGTAGCTAGGGCCGTGAACCTCGGCGTGGAAAAATATTGCTCCGTGGCCAAGACGCTGGAGGCCAACGCCAAGATCACCTATAGCATCGAGATATTACCTTAAACCGGCCCTGATAATTAAAGTGATCCCTTCAAAGTTTTTAGTGGCAGAGCGCCGGGAGCCGAAGGCCTTTGCGTCTTCTTTGCTTGCCCGCCGAAGCTTTAGCGAGGGTGAGCGGTTTAACTAGTTTTTACACGATTCACGATTATTGATTTATACGCACCCATGGAAGAAGAATTCTATTTCGAAACCAACGCCATTCGCGGACAACACGAACGCTCGGAGTTTCGCGAACACTCCGTCCCCTTGTATCTCACCTCAAGTTTCGTCTTCGACGACGCCGAACAAGCCCGCGCCATGTTTGCCGACGAGATCGCAGGCAACATCTACAGCCGCTACTCCAACCCCAACACCAACGAGTTCATCGCCAAACTCTGCGTCATGGAAGGCACCGAAGACGGCATCGCCACC
>CBIHQM010000501.1:0-4581 GCA_966211885.1 uncultured Chryseolinea sp. | reverse complement strand
AAACGTGGCGCCGGAATAGGGATGCCGTTACTTATGATTTTTTAACGTACCTTGTAACGTCTATACGTTTGCGAAGTTATGCGGTTAGCCTCCCTCCTGTTATTGATTGCATTTCATGCTGTCGCCCAGAATAATCATGCGTTGCGGTTTATTGAAAACAAAGGCCAATGGAACAACGGCACTGACTTTCAGGCGCTGGTTCCGGGTGGACGCCTAGGCGTTTCCGCAAAAGGTTTTTCGATCCTGCTCCTCGACATGGAGGAAATCGAGCGCCGGCACCTGGCCAACCACGAGGCCATCAATGAGTCCGACGCACAATCGGCCAATGACCCAATCGACGGGCACTACTTCCAAATCAATCTGTTGGGATCGAACCTACAATCCAAAGCCATTGTCGAAAACCCGCTGAGTGGCTATTACAACTATTTCGTCGGCAAAGATGCCAACCGTTGGGCTAGTCATGCGCGGGCCTATGCCTCGATCCTGTATCCGGAGGTTTATGAGGGCATCGATTTCCGGGTCACGTCGGTTGGGAATAATTTAAAATACGATTTCATCGTCAAGCCCGGCGCCGACCCATCGCAAATCAGAATTGAATACAGCGGTGTCGACGGCATTGACAAATTTGATGACGAACTAAAGATCCGCACCCGGGTGGGTTCGCTGAATGAATTAAAACCGTTTTCCTACCAGGGCAACGACACTAACAAACAAACCGTGCCCAGCGCGTACCGGCTCCGCGACAACGTGGTTTCATTTTCTTTTCCTTCCGACTACGACACGCGCCAGCCGCTGATCATTGATCCACTCCTGATCTTTTCAACCTATTCGGGTTCCACCGCCGACAACTGGGGCAGCACGGCAACCCCAGGTGAACATGGCTCATTGTATTCGGCTGGCGTAACGCGTCAGAACCTGGGAGGCTCGTTCCCGGCTACCGTGGGTGCGTTCCAGACCACCAACCACGGGAATTTTGACATGGCCGTTATCAAATATGATTCGGCGGGGACGAAATTTTTATACGCCACACACCTGGGCGGCGCAAACAACGACTCTCCTGAAAGTCTTGTGGTCGATAAAACTACGGGCGATCTGATCGTGCTGGGCATTTCCAGCTCAACCGACTACCCCACTGCGGCCAGCGCGTTTGACAACACGTTTAATTTTGGTACAACGATTTTTAATCGCGTGCTCGATACTAATGATCAGTGGGATATTGTGGTCACGCGGTTATCGCCCACCGGGGATCGTTTGGTGGGGTCGACCTTTCTTGGCGGATCGGGCAACGACGGGCTGAACCAACCCAAACAGTCGGGCGGCCCATTGGTCGTGAACTATGGCGATGAGATGCGGGGTGATGTGATCACGGATGAGACGGGGAATGTGTACATCAGTTCCGTCACGTCGTCAGCCGACTTTCCAATCGTGAACGGCTTCGACAATTCTTTTAACAGCGGCACGACCGATGGGATCGTAGTCAAACTGGCCCCTGACCTGTCGTCCATTATTTGGTCGAGCTATCTGGGAGGCTCTGGTTTTGATGCTGCCTATTCTATAAAATTTGACAATGACAAAAACCTGGTGCTGGCGGGCGGAACCACCAGCGTAGATTTTCCGGTCACGGTTGGCGCCTATCAAACGACTTTCAATGGCATTGTCGACGGTTGGATTGCTCGTGTGGCGGCCGACGGAAGCGCCATCATGCAGGCTACTTTCACGGGCACCGGTTCATTCGATCAGGTTTACTTTGTAGACCTCAATGCGAGTGGCAATGTGTTTTGTTATGGCCAGACCGCCGGCCACATGCCGGTAACTCCCGGGGTATACAACAATCCCAACAGCGGGCAGTTTCTGCAAAAATTCTCGTCTGACCTAAGCGCGTTGAAATTCTCTACCGTATTTGGTTCAGGGTCTACCAACGGACTGGTCATCCCGAATATTTCTCCCACGGCTTTCCTGGTCAACGACTGCGACAACATCTACATGGCTGGTTGGGGAGGTTTTGTGAATTCAAGCACCCAAACCGGTTTCTGGCAAAGCACCACCTTCGGGATGCCCATCACCAGCGACGCCTATCAGAAGAACACCTCGGGTTCTGATTTCTATTTCATGGTCTTGAACGGCGACGCCTCCACATTGGTGTATTCGACTTACCTGGGTGGCAATTCTTCAAAGACACACGTCGACGGGGGAACGTCGCGCTTCGATAAGTACGGCATCGTCTATCATGCCGTTTGCTCGGGTTGTGCCTTTGGAACGCCGAATGACTTGCCCGCCTCCGACTTTCCCACCTCTCCAAATGCCAAATCGCGCCGGAACCTTAGCGCGAATTGCAATAATGCGGCATTCAAGTTCGATTTGTCTTCGCTCAAGGCCATGTTCGATACGAACAATACCGCGCTGACCATGCCCGGGTTCAACAATGTTTGTTATCCCGATTCGATCGTATTTCAAAATTTCAGCACCGGGGGAAAAACGATTGTCTGGAATTTTGATGACGGAACCATACTCAACCAGGTCGACACCGACCCGCGGAGTGTGATCCATCAATATCAACGGGCAGGTCAGTATAAAGTCAAGCTGAAGATCACCGACCTGAGCACGTGTAGCCAGACCGATTCGACCACCAAGATCATCAACTATTTTAAAGACAACATTCAGGTAGAAGCCGACGGCCTGGTGTGTGAAGGGAACAGTTTTCAGCTCTCGGCAAGCGGGGGCGTTCAATATAACTGGGTCAGCGAAGATGGGACATTCACTTCCGCTGACCGCGCTCCCGTGGTCCGGCCAATGAAGGCGACGACTTACTTTGTCAGGGTGGTAGATGCGAATGGTTGCTCCAAAAAAGATACGCTGAATGTGGGCATCATCCCCAATGTCCATGCCTTTCTGGCAAACTTTGGCTCCGACAATGTTTGTTCTCCGGATTTTGTGCGGTTTAAAAACAAAAGCGTGAGCGGCATTGATTTCACCTGGGATTTTGGAGATGGCTCCACGCCGATCCAGATCAGCGATACGGTCTCCATGATCCATGAATATCAACAGCCCGGTACCTACGTCGTAAAATTGAAGGCCTCCAACGTGAACACCTGCAATAAGAATGATGCCGTCACAAAAACCATTCATTATTTCAGGGAACAAATTGAAGCCGGCGATGATGGCGAGATCTGCGCCGGCACGTCGTTCCATTTGATCGCCACCGGTGGAAGCGTGTATGCGTGGACTACGAAAGATCATAGCTACACTTCATCCGATCCATCACCGTTTGTAAAACCCTCACAGACCACGCAATATTTTCTTTCCGCAACCGATCCGCATGGCTGCGTCGGGAAAGACACCATAAACGTGACCGTGATCGACAGTGTTGCCTTGAAATGGCAGCATCGTCTCATCGACAATTGTGTTGATCGCCCTTCCATTTATGTTCAAAACCTCAGCGCCCCCGGCGATGATGTAGTTTTTCGCTTCGACTTTGGTGATGGAACGAGTTCCACAGAAACCGAGGTGGAGCACCTCTATGAGAAAGATGGCATGTATACGCTGAAGTTCACAGCGCAAAAGAGCATCTGCTTTTCCGAAGAAACCATAAAACTGCCGGTGTATACGCTGATGGTCCCCAACGTGTTCACCCCGGATGGCTCGCCCGGCTACAACGACAATTTTATGGTCAGCTTCGGCGCCGACAAGATCCCTCCCGGCGAGGTTGGTCTGCCGGTGCAATTGACGGTGGTCGACCGGTGGGGCAAAACGGTTTTTGAGTCATCCGATTACAAAAATGATTGGAATGGAAATAATCTGGCCACGGGCGTATATTATGTTCATCTCAAGATTGGAGACCTGGCTACTTGTAAAAATTGGGTGCACATCGTTAAGTGATATTTATGCAAAGACTTCTACTCGTCATTTTCATTTGCTTTTTGTCGGTTGGCCATAGCAGGGCCCAGAAAAGCTCACGTACGACCCCGGCTTCGATCGGGGTGTCGAACACCGGTACAGGCACCGCTTACTATGGCGGGCGGAACGAACCACCCCGCGCCATGGTGTTTAAGACGGGAACCGTTACGGCCTCTTCGTTCCTGGCGAACATCAATCAGTATTTCAACATCCCTGCCGAATTCACGTTCGTGGAAGCCGAATCCAACACCGATGCTCTCGGGATGCGGCATCGCCTTTTGCAACAGTATTATAAGGGCATTTTGGTGGAGGGCATGGGCTACAGATTGCATGAGAAAGGTGGCTTTGTAACGTCCGTCAATGGCAAAGCCGTTCGGAGCATGAATCCCGAGATGAACATCAGCCTCAACGAAGCGCAGGCTTTTCAACTCGCGGCAAGATATGTGCAAACAAAAGATACAACGGTTAGAAAGGGCCAGAAGTTGATCGTCTCGAAAGACTTCACGCTCGCGCCTGAAAGTTTTGCCGTAGCCTTTCAGTTCGACATCGATGTATCGCTCATCGAACGTTGGAGAATTTCCATCGATGCCCGCAACGGGCAAATACTCAATAAAGTAAGCCTCGTAAACACTTGCCGGGAAGACACCCCCCCTGAGCCCCCCCTGCCCTACATCACCGGAACGGGAA
>CBIHQM010000500.1:0-4584 GCA_966211885.1 uncultured Chryseolinea sp. | reverse complement strand
TGGCCCGCATGGAGGACGAAAAACGCGGCAATTTTTTTAACGAATATTTCGGCATGATGGAAACCAGCATGAACAAGCTGGACGATACCCTCAAAGAGATCCTCGACTATTCGCGCAATGCCCGCCAGGACCTGACCATCGAAAAAATAGACATCCGAAAATTGGTGACCGACAACCTGGAACGCATGCAGTACATGCCCGGCTCGTCGCGCATTGTGAAAGAGATCGACGTGAAAGAGGACTATGCGTTGTTTTCGGATAAATACCGTCTTTCCGTGATATTCAACAACATCATTTCCAACGCCATCAAATATTACGACGAGCAGAAGGCGCAGCCCTTTTTGCGCATCGCCATCACGGTGACCAAAGACAAGGCCCACATGGAATTCGAAGACAACGGCATCGGTATTGATCCGGCCTATCTTTCGAAGGTATTCGATATGTTCTTCCGGGCCACGCACAACAACGACGGCGCCGGCCTGGGATTGTACATCGTGCAGGAGGCGGTCGACAAGCTGAAAGGCACCGTGGTGATCAACTCAGAAATCCGGAAAGGCACGACCTTCGTTATTGAAATGCCGAATTTCTCGTGACGGTTACCCGCAGGATATTCCCGGTATATACGATAGTATCCACCGGCTGTGGAATGGCATTGTCCATCCCAAACCCGGTTCCGGTTTCCAAAAGCCGTCCAAAGAATAATTATAAGGCCTTTTCAGCACGCAATTTGATTCTTGTATATCTTTAGACCTGTAACTTTTTTCGGCTTGTTTACTGTCTTGTTCTCCGGATTCAACTCATTTGCTCCATGAGTCTTTACCGTACTATCCTCCTGGTCGACGACGACAAGGAAGACCAGGAAATTTTTAGAGACGCTATTGAGGAAATAGATACTTCGGTCCATTGCCTTTGTGCAAACAATGGCGAAGAAGCGCTTGTCCTATTGAGCAACGACATCACCGCCCAGCCCGACCTTTTATTCATTGACCTGAACATGCCCCGTCTGAATGGCAAGCAGGTATTACAAGAAATAAAAAAACAACCCCATCTCGACGGCATTCCCGTCATCATGTACTCCACCTTCTTCGGAGAAGCCGACATTGCCGAAATCACAGCGGCCGGTGCGGTCCATCATATGATCAAGCCTACAAAATTTGCAGACCTCTGCGAATCCCTGGAAAAAATATTGGCAACGCGTTGGTGATCATCCCAGCTCCTCCTGTCGGATGGGAAGGGAAATGATGAACGTGGAACCCTCGTTCACTTTGCTGCGCGCGGAGATATACCCGTTGTGCAGTTCCGCTATCTTTTTGCAGAGGGCTAACCCCACACCGGTGCCGGCATAGTCGCCGTTGTTGTGCAGCCTCCTGAACATCCCAAAAATCTCCTCGGCATACTTTTGGTCAAAGCCGATGCCGTTGTCCTCCACAAAGATGCGGCAATAGCGATTCACGAGGTTCTTGTCGCGGTCGTTCACCCCTACGCTCACTTCGGAACGAATGCGAATGGTGGCTTCCGTATCCTTCTTTCGATACTTCAAGGCATTGCTGATCAGGTTCTGGAACAAGGGCCGCATCAGGGTCGGACTCACCACCAGCGGTGGCAGTGGCTCGATGGAAATCCTGGCGTGGGTTTCATGCACTTCCTCTTCCATTTCGGCCAGCAAGTCGGTCAGCACCACGTTCAGATCGCTGTTGACAAATGCGGACTTGTCGATGGAGATCTTTGAAAACGCCAGGATGTCGACGATGAGGGCCTGCATGCGCTCGGCTGCCTGCTGAATGCGGGTCACCATCTTGGCGTCCTCGTGGAGCACGTCGCGGTATTTGCTGAACAACCGGTCGCTGAACATCCTGATCTTGCGCAAGGGCTCTTGCAAGTCGTGAGAAGCCATGAACGCAAACCGCTCCAGGTCCTTGTTGGCCGACTCCAGGTTGGCAATGTTCTCCAACAACTTGTGATTAAGTTGCCTTACCTTTTCCTCGGACACCTTGCGTTCATTGATCTCGCGCTCGAGGTTACGGTTGATGGTGATGAGTTTCTGCTCCTGTTCGAACAACAACCGGTTTTTCCGGTACAGTTCGATGAGCACCCCCACCTTGGCGCGCAGTACGTCGGGATTGATGGGCTTGAAAATGTAGTCGATGGCCCCCGACTGGTATCCCTTAAACATGTTCTCGTCGCCATAGTTGTTGGCGGTGATGAAGATGATGGGAATGTGCTTCAGCTTTTCACGCTCGTAGATGAGGGCGGCCGTTTCGAAGCCGTTCAGGTTGGGCATCTTCACGTCCATGAGGATCATGGCAAAGTCAAACTCGCTCAACAGCACCTTCAGCGCCTGTCTTCCCGAGTTTGCCTTCACAAACTGGTAGCCACTGGGCGCCAAAATGGTTTCGATGGAGAGCAGGTTGTCTTCGCGGTCGTCTACGAGCAATATCTTTGGTTGCATACGAATTTCTTATTTACAGAACCACAACCGCATCAACGAAAGCAGCTGATCAATTTTTACGGGCTTCGTGATGTAATCCGAGGCTCCGGCCTCGATGCATTTTTGACGGTCACCCTTCATGGCCTTGGCCGTCACGGCAATGATGGGGAGCGTGTTGTTTTTGTGCTCGCGCCGGATCTTTTGCGTGGTCTCGTAGCCGTCCATTTCGGGCATCATGATATCCATGAGCACCATCTCGATCTTCGGGTTCTCGGTGAGAATGTTGATGGCCTCCCTTCCGGATTCGGCGGTGATCACATTGATGTTGAAGCGCTCGAATACCGTGGTGAGCGCAAAAAGGTTGCGCACGTCATCATCCACGACGAGGATGTTTTTCCCGGTGAGGATGTCTTCCTTGTTGCGGATGTTCTCGATGATGCGCCGCTTTTCGGGCGCCAGGCTTTTATGGTTGATGTGCAGGTGCGAGATGGTCTCTTCCAACAGGTACTCGATCGAGTTCACACCTTTCACGATGTGCGAGCTGGAGTTGAGATTCACATTGCTCATTTCAGTCTTACTAAAATCCTTGGCGGAATACACGATGACGGGCGTCAGATCTGCTTTTGCCTTGCTCACCTCGTGCAACAGTTCAGAACCGGGCATGTCGGGCAAGGTATAGTCCAGGATGATGCAATCGAACGCCTCGGCCTGCACCAGTTCGAGCGCCTCCTTGGCCGTGCCGGCAATGGTCACGTCCACCTTGTCGTCGCGGTGCATCTTGGCGATCTGTGATGAATCCAGTTCGTTGTCCTCCACGATGAGGATGCTCTTCTTTTCCTTGCGGTCGTAAGTGACGATGTCGTTGAAAAGGTTGTTGAGCAAGTCGTTGTTCAGCGGCTTCAGCAGGAAGCTGCGTGCACCGCGTTTGAGGGCCAGCACCCGGTTCTCTTCGCCGGAGATCACGTGGATGGGGATGTGACGATAGGTGAGATCGTTGCGCAGCAAGTCGATCACTTTCCAGCCACTGGTGTCGGGAAGCTTCACATCGAGGGTGATGGCAATGGGTGAGAAGCGGTTTATGAAGTCGAACACTTCGAGGTAGTTGGTGGCCACCACGGCCTTCAATCCTTTCTCGTGTGCCTTTTCGATCACGATCTTTCCAAAGCGCAAATCGTCTTCCACCACCAGCACCACTTTGTCGTTGGCCTGGATGTGGCTGCGGTCGTCGCCGGAGTCGTTGATCATTTCGTTGACGATGTCCATGTTGCGGGCTTCCACGCCTTCGTTGGTGATGCGCAGATTGCCCAGCAGGTTGTTGATCTGGTTGCCGTCGTTGTCGAGTTGCAATTCTTGGATCACCTTGATGCTTTCCGACACTTGGCGAGGTGCAGCACTGGCCAGGCTGTTGAGCGGCAGGTATAACGTGAACGTACTTCCCCGTCCCGCCTCGCTGTCCAACTCGATCGTTCCCCCCAGCAACTCGGCCAGACCGCGGCTGATGGACAATCCCAAACCGGTTCCACCATACTTCCGGCTGGTCGACCCTTCCGCTTGCTGGAAGGCCTCAAAGATGATGAGTTGTTTTTCCTGCGGGATCCCGATACCCGTGTCGCTGATAGAGAAGGCCACCACCGTGGACGCGTTGTCGAGCGTGGCCACACCGGGTTTCCAGGTCCGTTGCGCTTCGAAGATCTTCAACGACACCTCTCCTTTCTCGGTGAACTTGAAGGCATTCGACAACAGGTTCTTCAGGATCTGATTGAGCCGCTGGATGTCGGTGTCCATGGTCGCCGGCAATGTATAATCGGTTTCGATCTTGAACTTGAGGCTGCGCGCTTCAGAGATGGGTTTGAAGGTGGTCTCCACAAACGAAGCGATCTCACCGATCCGCACCGACGAGATGTTGGCCGAAATAAATCCGGACTCGATCTTTGAAAGATCGAGGATGTCGTTGATGAGTTGGATCAAGTCATCCCCGCACGAGTGAATGGTCTTGGCGTAGCGGATCTGTTTGTCGTTCAGGTTGCCTTCGGCATTCTCGTAACGCTGCTGGGCGAGGATGAGCAAGCTGTTAAGCGGCGTGCGCAATTCGTGCGACATGTTCGCAAGGAATTCCGATTTGTATTTGGACGTGAGGGTGAGCTGCTCCGCTTTTT
>CBIHQM010000499.1:0-4614 GCA_966211885.1 uncultured Chryseolinea sp. | reverse complement strand
ATATTGGCGGCTTCGTCCCATTCGCGATAGCCAGTCTCCGAAAAGACCAGTTCGCCTGCGGGATTGATGATGTAGGTAGTGGGCAGTGCCGGGATATTGAGTTCTTCAAGGTTTTGCAGCTGGACATACTGAAGATCGAGGTTTCGTTTTGTTGCAAAACCCTGAATTTGCTCGATCGACTCATTGGAGGCAACTAGAAAGGCGATGTTTCGGTCCTTTAAGATATTTTTTACTCTTTCGATGGAAGGCATCTCTTTAATGCAAGGCGCGCACCAGGTTGCCCAAAAATTTATGAAAACTGTTTTCCCTTGATACTGACTTAACGCAATGGCTTCATTGTTCAGGTTGTTGATCTTGATTTTGGTGGCGATGCTCTCCTCTATTTCTGGCGCGGTGGCTTGTTCTGAAGGTTTACTTTTGCATCCCAGCATACCCCATACAAGCACTACACACGCAAAAGATGTAAGTTCTGTGCGGTAGCCCATGATTGGGGTGGATGTGTATTTAATTAATAAGTGTCTCATGTTATCCTAACTACGTTTTAGATTATCCATACAATTTTCTTACTCCACAAAAAGATGAGGATGGTGCCAACTGGACACCATCCGTTCCCATTTCATGTTGACCCGTACCGGTTTTAGTTTTTAGTGCTCATGCTCACCGTGCACTTTTGTGCTGTCGGCGTTCACGGCTACCAATTTCATTCCACACTTCGAGCAGGTGTCCCCGGCCTTACCTGTTACTTCGGGATGCATGGGGCAGGCGTATGCCATTTGTGTCGAGTCCATTTCCATTTCATCATGATGTGCGGTGGTGTCGCCTGCCTCGTGATGATGTTCTTCTGTACTTTGTTCCTTTTTGCCACCGCAGCTGGAAATCAATACCGCGGAAGCAAATAGCCCGGTGATGACGATGGTCGCTGTTAAGATTGTCTTTTTCATAATTATTGGTTTTGCGTTTAGCATGAGTTAAATATTAATTAATGATGATGTCCCTTTTCCAGGTATTTGCCCTGAGGGCCGATGCCTTCGAGATGCACTAACTGCGCACCGTAGTGTCCCGCGAGGGCCACACTGCATCCTGAGACGGCTAGGACCAAGGCGATGATCGCCATCGCCCAACGTTTTGTTTTGAAGAAAAACAAATTCAGGGCTTGCAAGAGCAAACTGAATACGCCGGTGTTGATGGTCCAGTCCGCCCATGTATCGTGTTGTTCCAATACGCTTTTAGCGTGATCGCTGATCCCATGGGTGTGTGGATGAAAATTCCTTCCGGCCATCCATGCCGCTAATACCCCGATCAAAAGAATGCCGGTGATGATCCAGGCAATCTCCTTCTTGATCAGGATTAGATTCAGCAGCTGGAGAACGGCGGCCACGATGACCAATACGATGGCAAAATGGACGATGAGCGGATGAAGCGTGGGGAAGTCACCGAGGTCCGCCGTGACCTTGGATGGACCATTTGTCACGGCCTCATCCTGATGGTGAACGGTATCGACCTGAACGTGTCCGGCTTCCGTCACTGTGCTGTCGTGAGCATTCTTTTTATGTCCTTGATGAGCCCCTACAGGCAGAGAAATAGAAAGCATCAGTGCCATCGCTAGCACCAGTTTTGTTTTCATGTTAAATTCTTTTAGTACCCAAACATCAGAGGCTGGAAAATGCCTCCATGGTCTGGCGTGCGTTGCACATTTAGTGAAGTCAATGAGATTTTTACCAGGCGAAGACCATAGGATTCCATGACGGAATCGCTTCCTGGATTTTTAAGAAAAGAAATAAGGAGGACCGCGTAATGACCGAAGAGAGAGAAAGATCCGGTTTGGCAAGTCGCGTGCGTGGGGCACGGGTGACGCCAGGTACGTCACGAGCGGCAAAGCCACCGAGATGACAACGGCTTGCTCGCATGCCAGTTCAGGGCGTTGGTGTTTTTCCTGGTATGAATATTTTACAGAACCAATGAAATCCGCGTTGGAGAAATGCGCGAAGACCGGCAAAGCGGGCTTTGATTTTTCATCATGCGAATGATGGTGACCGTGATGGTGGTGAGAGGCCGTCTCTTTGCCCTGCTTTCCTTTTTCTTTGGAATGGGCATGGGGAAGCACACTATGCGCCAATGACATCGCAAACGCGATGCTGAACAGATAGGCTATCCATTGGCTTCTTATCATTTCTATACCCCCTTTTGAGCAGGAGTCTTTTGCGTTTTTTTCAAAAATACCTAAAAATGTCGCAAAAAGCCCAACAGACGAGGTCGGGGGGACAATAAAATTAAATCGATAAAATATTGCGCAAGCACTTACTTGCATTATATTTGCAAGCACTTACTTGCATATTATGAAAGCCAGACGGGACGTCTACCAGGCCATTGCCGACCCCACGCGGAGGGCCATCATCAACTTGATTTCTGCGGAACCGCACAATGTAAACGCCATTGCCGAAAAGTTCGATGTCAGCCGGCAGGCGATCTCCCTGCACGTCAAAATCCTCATCGACTGTGGTCTTATCACCATTACACAGCGTGGCCGTGACCGATTTTGCGAGGCGCAGCTGGATCAGCTCAGTGAAGTGTCGGCGTGGGTGGATCAGTACCGGAAGCATTGGGAGAGCAAGCTCGACACCCTGGAATCTTATTTGGAAAAACTCAAAAAACAACGCTATGGAAAACAAAAAAAGTAACACGGCCGACCGTGAACTTCGCCTCTCGAGAAAGCTGAACGCACCCATCGACCTGGTGTGGGAAGTTTGGACCACGCCCGAACACATTGCCAACTGGTGGGGGCCCAACGGTTTCACCAACACCATCCACAAGATGGACCTCAAACCCGGTGGCGAGTGGGATTTGGTCATGCACGGTCCGGATGGGACGAACTATAAAAACAAGAGCATCTTCAAAGAAATCGTTCTTCATAAAAAGTTGGTCTACGAACACGTCACAGGACCCAAGTTTGTGGCCACGATAGAGTTCCAGGAGCAAGGCGATCAAACCTTCATCACCTGGCACATGCTCTTTGAAACCGCGGAAGAGTTTATCCAGACCGTGAAAACATTCAAAGCCGAAGAAGGTCTGAAACAAAACATCGAGAAACTCGACGTCTACTTGTCTGGATTGAAAACAAAAACACAACGTTGAATTAAATGAAAAATATTATCACGCTATTTATTTTGACGATCGCGCTTATAAATGTCGCGATCGCACAAAACGGGAAATACGCCGACGTCAATGGCCTGCACATGTACTACGAGATCCATGGCACCGGCAAACCCCTGGTCCTCCTCCATGGCGGGGGGTCCACCATACAATCCACGTTTGGCCGGCTCATTCCGGCGTTGTCCAAAACGCATATGATCATTGCCGTGGAGTTGCAGGCTCACGGTCATAGCAACAACCGTGACGGCCGGCAAATCACGTTCGAGCAGGACGCCGATGATGTGATCGCCTTGTTGCAGCAATTAAAAATTGACAAGGCCGATATTTTCGGCTTTAGCAACGGCGGCACCACCGCATTGCAAATTGCCATTCGCCGGCCGGCCCTGGTGGATAAACTCATCATTGCTTCTTCGATGTACAAACGCGCCGGTGTGGCACCCGGGTTTTGGGAGGCCATGAAGGCTGCAAAGTTTTCGGACATGCCTGACGTTTATAAGAAAGAATTCCTGTCCGCCAATCCCAGCGAGGAAGCGTTGCACATCATGTTCGAGCAGTGCGCGCACCGGATGCAGCAATTCAAAGACATCCCCGACGAGACCATCAGTGCCATTCAGCAACCCGCGTTGATCCTTGCCGGCGACAAAGACGTGCCTTTGCCGGAACATGCCGTTGAAATGTATCGCCGGATGCCGCACGCCAGTCTTGCACTATTCCCCGGTGGTCATGGAACCTTTATGGGAGAACTCGCGATGTTGAAAGAGGCGCATACTCCGCCAGTAGCCCTGCCGGTGATCGAGGACTTTCTGAACGCCGCCAGCCCGAAATAATATCACACGCTTGGTGTCATTCTCTGCCAGATTAGGGCGGTCTCGTATCGCTGGAGTTCTATTGTACGTCCATAGACGCCGGCGATAGAGACCTACCCTTACATTAACGTGCAAAAAATTCCACAATCCTTCTCCGTGCTTTGCAAAACGCACGACAGCAATTCAAAATGCACGAGCGCATCTGCAAAGTCGTTTAGACTATAAGTCCCCCAAAGTGGAGTGCCTTGTCGCAAACCACGCCAGGCTAACCCAGGCAAAATCCATCTTGAATTTATCCGCGGGAACGATACCGCCAGCACTGTCCGCGAGCTTTTTTATACGTCATTTCCGGACACCTGTCTATACATTTATCGGGGAACAAATTTTGTGACGTGATTTGTCTAAAAATTATCATCTCGAAATCGCAAACGATTGACTTTGCCTCGATAGTTTCTTATCATTGACATAAATCAACATCAACGGGAAAACACTGCGCTCGAGATGGCCGAACGATGTGTGGACTTTGTTCATGTGTAAAACAAAACGATAACAAATCGATAAAAAATCATTCATCAAAATTCTCAACGGCGCTCAAAGAAATGGGTGCACTTGAACTTTGAAGTTGACCATCCAACCGGTTGTGCAGGATATATGCGCT
>CBIHQM010000498.1:0-4627 GCA_966211885.1 uncultured Chryseolinea sp. | reverse complement strand
CCGGAATTCCTTACTTTTGCCCAAAATTTATTATTCACCATGACAACAGATCAACTGAAAGATTTGAAGGTTCGCGTTAGCGCCTTGAGGAGGTATCTTTGACTACGATCGTAAGATCGTTGAAGTAAGAGACGAGGAGCTCATTACCCAACAAGCGGATTTCTGGAACAATCCCAAACAAGCCGAAGCCATTCTGAAAAACATCCGCACCAAAAAAGTGTGGACCGACGCCTTCGATAACCTTTCCAAAGGCATCGACGACCTGGAAGTACTCTATGAATTCTACCAGGCCGGCGACGTAGGCGAAGAAGAATTGGACCGCGACTATGAGAAGACGGCCAAGGCCGTGGAGGAGTTGGAGTTCAAGAAAATGCTGAGCAAGGAGGAAGACCAGCTCAGTGCCGTGATCGAAATAAACCCCGGTGCCGGTGGCACCGAAAGCAACGACTGGGCCGATATGCTCAACCGCATGTACATCATGTGGGGCGAGAAGAGCGGCTACAAAGTGACACAGATCGACTATCAATCGGGCGAAGTCGCCGGCATCAAGTCGGCCACGCTGGAAATAGACGGCCCGTTTGCCTATGGTAAACTGAAAGCGGAGATCGGTGTCCACCGCCTGGTGCGCATCTCACCGTTCGACTCCAACCAACGCCGGCACACGTCGTGCGCATCTATCTTCGTGTATCCGAAAGTAGACGACTCGATCGAGATCGAGATCAATCCCGCCGACATCGAAATACAAACCTCGCGTTCCGGTGGTGCGGGTGGCCAGAACGTGAACAAGGTGGAGACGAAGGTCCAGCTCACACACAAGCCCACGGGCATCGTCATCGTGTGCCAGGTGGAGCGTTCGCAGCACGCCAACCGCGAGCGCGCCATGCAGATGCTGAAATCGAAACTGTATCAGCTCGAAATGGAAAAGCGCAATGCCGCCCGCGACAAGATCGAAGCCGGCAAGATGAAGATCGACTTCGGCTCGCAGATCCGTAACTACGTGTTGCATCCCTACAAGCTCGTGAAAGATGCCCGCACCGGCGTGGAGCGCCACGACGCCCAAACCGTGCTCGACGGCGACCTCGATGATTTCATCAAAGCCTTTTTATTGGGGGCACAGGAAATGCCCCAGCAAGCCTGATCCAAAAAAACGCGTTGCTCCTACCCAGGGGCAACGCGTTTCCTTTTTGCATAAGAAAAAATTGACCACTCAAAAAATCTACAACACGCCGTTCTGGCTGCTCTGCCTGAGCTCGTTGCTTTTCTTTGGCAGCTTCAACATGATCGTTCCCGAATTGCCGGCGTATCTCACCAGCCTGGGTGGTGGGGAATATAAAGGGCTCATCATTTTTTTGTTTACAGTGACCGCGCTGCTCTCACGTCCTTTCAGCGGCAAACTCGCCGACAGGATTGGACGCAAGCCCGTGATCATGGCCGGCGCGATGGTGTGTTTTGTCTGCAGCCTCATCTATCCGGTGCTCACCACCGTGATGGGATTTTTCTTGCTCCGGCTCATGCACGGTTTCTCCACCGGCTTCACACCCACCGGACAGGCAGCGTATCTTTCCGACGTCATTCCCGCCAACCGACGGGGAGAAGCTATGGGGATCCTGGCCACGGCAGGTTCGCTGGGTACGGCCGTGGCACCCGCGATCGCCGATCCCATCGTAACGCATTTTGGATTGCAGGTGATGTTCTATTGCTCATCGGGTGCCGCGATCATTTCCATGTTGGTGGTGTTGGGCATCAAGGAGACGCTACATGAAAAACATCCTTTTGGTGTAGGACTTCTCAAGGTGAAACGCACTGATCTGTTCGAACCTCGCGTACTCAAACCAGGCGTCGTCATGTTCCTGAGTGTATGTGCCTATGGCGCCATCCTGACGTTGCTGCCGGATTTTGGGACGTATGTCGGCATGCACAATAAAGGTGTGTTGTTTACCTACTTCACGGTGGCTATCTTGTTCGTGCGCCTGCTGGGAGGCAAGGCGTCGGATCGGTATGGACGCGCACCGGTGTTGCTGGTGGTCACGTTCGTGATCGCCATCGCGATGTTGGTGATTGCTTTTGCAAAGGATCAGGCACAGCTCAGTGTGGGCATCATTCTATATGGTCTTGCCTATGGAGCCACCTCGCCAACGCTGCTCGCCTGGGCCACGGACCTGAGTGACGAGCATCACCGGGGACGAGGCATTGCAACGTTGTATATTTCCATGGAGCTGGGCATTGGCATTGGAGCGTTGGTTTCGGGTTGGCTGTATGGAAATGACTATACGCATTTTGTTTATGCTTTTGTGTTTTGCAGCGCGATGTCGGTGTTGGCCTTTATGTTTCTTTTGTTTCAACGATCCACTAAAAAAGTAAGCGTATGAAAAAAGCGGTATTGGTATTCTTTGCGCTCGTTTGCCTGGGCGAATTGGCATCGGGGTGGATGGGTTGGCCGGAAGTCCACCGTATATGCAAGCCGTTGATCATGATCACGCTGGGCTTGTATTATGTGATCAATGCCACACACCGCTCGCCCGTGGTACTGCTGGCCATTTTCTTTTCGCTGGCCGGCGATGTGTTGTTGATGTTCGAAACCAGCCATGAATTGTTTTTCATTTTTGGACTGCTGGCTTTTCTGACGTCACACGTCTTTTATATTTTTTCGTATCGCCAGCATCAGTGGGCTGGGGTCAATGATGCTTTGCAGGGAATTCAAAAAATACGGGCATCGTTTCCCATTGTTTTGGCGGGAACGGGGTTGGTCATTGTGTTGTATCCCGTGCTTGGACCATTGCGCATTCCGGTGATGGTGTATGCGCTGGTGCTCATCGTCATGGTGCTCAATGCGCTGTTCCGCTATGGGCGCACGGAGGCGATGAGCTTTCGGATGGTGTTTTTTGGGGCGCTGCTTTTTATGTTGTCGGATTCGCTTTTAGCGATCAATAAATTTTTGACGCCGGTTCCGAATAGTGCAAGTTGGATTATGTTGACGTATATGGTGGCGCAGTATTGGATTGTGCTCGGGTTAGTGCGGCACGAGGAAAAAAGTTAAACGTCTCACCTTCAGTAACCCTTCGGAGACCACGGAAGCGCGCATAGTGTGCACCCCCGCATCTTTACCTGCAGTAGGAGCGGTCAGGGCTAAAGCCCGGATGAGCAAAGTGTCGTGGACCCTGGCCTAAAGGCCAGGGTTATTCAGTTCCGGACTGTTCGGCGGACGTATCAATACACGAATGCGCCGGGTGGTATTTGCAATGCCTAACGCACGTCGCCACAGAAAGACACGAGGAATGCAAGTTCGCAGGTGATACCAGCCCTGTTGAATAGTAACCCCGGCCTTTAGGCCGGGGTTTCACTGCCATAAACGCAAGGGCTTTAGCCCTGACCCGCTCCGCAAGCCTGCCCTACATTATTTGGATGCATGATCTACTGTAACCCGGATTTTGGACACAACGATACGGGATTTGGATAACTCCTTAAAGGATCATTTGCGGTCCTTTGCATAGAACAAAATTCAAAGCTCATGGAAAATGTCACGAAAGTAAAGTTAGGCAGCCAGGGATTGGTTATTCCTGCGCTGGGCCTCGGTTGTATGGGAATGACTACTATTGCTGGCGCCGATATCTACGGTAAAGCAGATGAAGCCGAATCGATCGCCACCATCCACCGGTCGCTGGAACTCGGAGGTAATTTTCTGGACACAGCCGACTTATATGGCCCGTTGCTCAACGAAAGACTCATCGCAAAGGCCATCCGCGGAAACCGGGCGAAGTACATTGTCGCCACAAAATTCGGTTATGAAATTGATGAACAGGAGAAGTTGACGTGGGGATATAATGGCAAAAAAGAATACGTTAAAAAAGCAGCGGAGCGCTCCCTGAAAAATCTCGGAACAGATCACATCGACCTTTACTATCTCCACCGGCTCGATCCGAACACGCCGATTGAAGAGACCGTAAGTGCCATGGCCGATCTGGTGAAGGAAGGCAAAGTGCGCTACATCGGCTTATCGGAAGTCGGTTCCGACACCATCAGAAAAGCGCATAGTATTCATCCGCTGACTGCCGTGCAGACCGAGTACTCCCTGTTTGAAAGAAGTGTGGAAGAAGAAGGCGTCCTGGACACACTCAAGGAATTGGGGATCGGGTTTATCGCCTATTCCCCGCTGGGAAGAGGTTTCCTTACGGGTGAGCTTAAGTCGCCCGACGATTTTGCCGCCGACGATTTCAGAAGGACGCTTCCAAAATTTCAGGGCGAGCAGTTCTACAAGAACATCGAATTGGCAGAAGCGATCAAAAATATGGCGCGCGAAAAGAACATCACCAGCTCGCAGTTGGCTATCGCCTGGATTGTAGCAAAAGGCTTTGTGCCGATCCCCGGAACAAAGCGGATAAAATACCTGGAGCAAAATATCGAAGCGGCAAAGATCAAACTGTCGTCAGCAGACCTGGCCAGACTGGAGTCGATCATTCCACTGGGCACGGTTACCGGCGACCGCTACGATGCGGCCAACATGACGGTCGTGGGCAAATAAAGATCCGGTATCCTGCGCACCTCATTAAAGATCAAAACGACATAAATAGATGCCGGGTGATCTACCCGGTATCCATTTCTTGAAATGGAAAAGAAACAATCACTAACT
>CBIHQM010000497.1:0-4635 GCA_966211885.1 uncultured Chryseolinea sp. | reverse complement strand
AGTGAGAATAAGCCGGAGAACAAACCGTTGAAGTGCTGATTTAGATTGAATGCGTGGACAATTTTGGGTCTAACCCACTGTCTTCCACCTACATGCTAATATCAACCTTTCACTAACCCGGAGCACCCACCTGATAATCGGGGAGCGGTCCGGTTCTGGCAATGTGGAAATTTGCATCTCAACTACCCCCGGATATGAAATTAAGACAAAAGATCACCCTCCTGATCAGCCTTGCTCTGCTGGTGCCTACCGTCGTCATCAGCACGGTGGCCATCTACAAGATCAAAAGCAAAGCCAGCCGCGACATCGCGAGTTATCACGATGAGGAGTTTGCCCAGCTTAAAGTCTATCTGAAGCACATTACCGACATCGCTTATGGCGTGATCGAGACGCAACACAAAGCGCTCGCCGATTCCATCGCCCGCCACAACCAGCATGCCGACTCAACCCAAGCCAAGCTGTCGATGACGCCGGCCATGATGGAACAGACCTTGCAAGAGTTGGCGGCCATCCGCTTCGACAACGGCGAAGGCTATTTTTGGGTGACCGACAACAAACTTCCGTTCCCCACCATGCTGATGCATGCCGAAAAGAAAGAACTGAAAGGCAAGACGCTGGACGATCCCAAACACAACGTAGAAAAGGAAAAAGGCCGCAACATCTACCAGGTTCGCGCCGAGCGTGCCAATGCCGACGGCGATGCCTTTGTGGAGTATATCATGAAGAAGCCCGGCTCGCAGGAAGTGACGAACAAGATCTCCTACTCCCGTTTATATAAGCCGCTGGGCTGGATCGTGTCTACCGGGTTTTATACCGACGCCATCGATCAGGCAGTCGCCGCAAAAAAAGCAGAGTCCAACCAGCAAGTAGGGCAGATGGTTTTCTTTATCCTCGCCCTGGCGGCCCTTATTCTGGCCGTTGGCTTGACGGTGTCTATCTACTTCAGCAAGGCACTGACCACCGCGATCCTCAACATCAAGGATACCCTCGAGCAACTGGCACAAGGACGCCGGGTGGAGCAAGTGAACGTGCACCGTCGCGACGAGATCGGCTCGATGACACACTCCCTGAATGCGCTCGTGGTCGGCTTGTCGACCTATACTTCGTTTGCCAAAGAGATCGGCGAGGGCAACTTGCAGCAGAGCTTCACGCCCCTGAGCCAGCAGGATATTCTCGGCAATGAATTATTGTCGATGCGCAACAACCTGAAAAAAGCAGCCGACGAAAAAGCCATCCGCGATTGGGCCAACGAAGGCCTGGCCTCGCTGGGTGACGTGCTGCGGCGCAACAACACCAACACCCAGGAGCTTGCTACCGAGACGCTGCGAGAGTTGGTGAAGTACATGAACATGAACCAGGCGGCGCTCTTCATGATGGAAGAAGGATCGGGCGAAAACGATCAGTACTTGCAACTCGTGGCGGCCTACGCCTATGAGCGAAGAAAATATTTGCAGAAGACCATCGCTGTGGGCGAGGGCATGGTGGGTCAGTGTGTGCTGGAGCGCGGCACCATTCACTTGCGCGAAGTGCCCGAGGAGTATGTCAACATCACGTCGGGCCTGGGCAATGCCGTGCCGCGCACGTTGCTGATCATGCCGTTGATCTATAACGAAGTGGTCTACGGTGTTTTGGAGATGGCTTCCTTCCGCGAATTCGGGGATCACGAGATCGCCTTCCTGGAAAAGATCGCCCAAAGCATTGCGGGCACCATCGCCAGCGTGCAAACCAATGAGCGTACCAAAAAATTATTGGAACAAAGTCAACAGATGTCGGAGGAGATGAAAGCGCAGGAAGAAGAATTGCGCCAGAACCAGGAAGAGCTTCAGGCTACTTCCGAGCAAATGCGTCGCCGCCAGGTGGAGTTGGAAAAAGAGAACGAGCGTTTGAAAGACGAACTTCGCTCGTCGGGGACTGACTTCCAAAAACAAAATACAGCTTTTCAAACCGTATGATCACACACTACATGTCACGCCCGCGGCTTTTTGTGCTGGCAAGTTTTTTCCTGCTGACATCCCTTCCGGCCCTGGCGCAGGAAAAATATTGGGTGAAGCCGGACAGTCTTTTCAAGTACGTGCAACCTTCGGCCAGCTTGCAATTTTGGGGGACCTATACGTCGGGCGAGAAAGCCCAGTTCACGGCAAACGGTCCGTTGGAGACAGCGCAAAATCGCGTGAGCTTTATGGCGCGCCGTGCGCGTCTGGGGTTTAGCGGGAAGCCGTATAAGGGCTTGAGCTATGCCGTGATGATCCAATACGACAACCTGGGCAAAGATAAACTCAGCGGCGTGCGGGGCGCTACCAACACCGGAACACTCGGCATACTGGATGCCTATGTGACGTGGCGCTTTACCAAAAATGAGATGGGCGCGATCACAGTGGGTTACTTCCAGCCGCAGATCAGCCGCGAATGTATTACCGGCGACTTGCTGGTGAACTCGTTCGATAAATCCGTTTCACAAACCTATATCCGTCAGCACATGGATGGCAAAAGCTATGGGCGGGCTACCGGTTTGAACATCGGCGGCCTAAAGAACTCCGGGACTTTTTCGTTTGGCTATAACGTGGGGGTGTTCAACAACGTGACCACCGCTGCCGACCCGAAGAACTTTCCCGAAAGCTCGGGCAAGTATTGGTCCCCGCTGACGGTGGAGCGCCTGACCTTCACCATTGGCGATGCTGAAAAGAAGACCTACTCGATCAACTACGATGCAAACAACTACTACGGTAAACGCAACGGCGTGACGTTCGCCTTCTTTGGCTCACAGCAAGGGCGTACGGATATTTTCCAGAACAACCACGTGACGGGGTTTGACGTGCTCTTCAATTTCAAGAACCTGAACCTTGACGGCGAATGGTCATGGCTTGAACGCAAAGCTGAAGGCCAGACCCTTCGCGGCCAGACGGGGCATGTTCGCGCGGGATATAACATCGTCGTATCCGAAAAGTATTTCCTGGAGCCGTGCTTTATGTTGACCGACTACAGCGGCAACAGCAGTGGATCGGTCAACGGCAGCGACCGTTTGTATGATGCCGGGGTGAACTGGTATCTCAATAAAAAGAATTGCAAGCTGAGCGTCCATTACATTGTGCAGGAGGGTGCAGGTGTTAATGGGTATACGGATGGGGTTACGTTTCAGAAAGGAAACTATGCCGGGGCATCGTTTGTGTTGATGATTTAGGTTGAGCGAATAGAGGTATTAAAGTTAGGGTTAAAACGTTAGGCGTTATTTTGTTTTGGGTTGTGGGACTGACTGTAGCTTACGCGGCAGAAGGTCCCTTTTTTTATCCCGGTGGCTACTCGCCGTGCGGGTTAAGGCGGATGGTTTGTGAGACGACAAGCTCACTATCGGTTTTTTTTCGGATATTTCGAACGATCCAAATTCTATTGATAGCAACCGGTCTATGATTTTGAAACATTTCTCCCTAATTTTTTTCCTGCTCTCATTTCAAACGGCCTGCTCTCAAAGCACGCCCGTGGGCGTGGCCCCTTCGGCCGTGGAAATTACACCGCACATAATGAGTTTTGGAGTTGCCATCGATGTTTCGGTGAGCAAATCCGGGAACAATATAGCCATCGCTTCAAAGGAAGGGTTCATCTCCATTTTCCGGACACCGGAAGAGATTGCATCCGGGCAGTGTCAGTTTGAATATCCGAAGCAGGTTGAAAAATTCTATTATCAGTTGCCCGCCAAGATCTTGTTGTTCGCCAACGACGAGCAAAATATTCTGGTGCTATCGCCGAAAGGCAATATCGACCTACGGGATAAACGGTCGGGAGATCTGACGGGCAAGATCAACATTCCCGGCGAGAAGATCACGGGGCTCGAATTTGACCGGAAGCGGCACTATCTTTTAGTGGGAACGGAAAAAGGAAAGATACAGCTTATGGATCCAGACCGTTACACCGTCGTCAAGCGATTCAATGTTCCCGGCAAAGAGATTATCAGCCTGGCCGCCAATGACAAGACTTTGCTGTGCGGTGATCAGGAGAACAACATCCACGTGATCGACATCGCCACAGGCAAGATCAAGAGGGTACTGAAAGGGCATCGCTCCTGGGCCTACAGCCTTGATATTTCCATGGATGGCAAATATGCTGTCTCTGGAGCCCCGCGTAACCGCGAACGCACATTGTTTGGAGAGGCGCTGCTGTGGGATTTGAGCAACGGTCAGATCATCTTTCGTTCGCAGGAACAATACCGCCAGGTGCTTCGTACAAAATTTGCGGCGGATGATACCCGGATCGTCATTGGCGAATTGAACGGACTTGCCGTGCACAGTACGGACGGAAAACTCATAAAGTCCATTGAGCCCTTCGAGGGACATGATATCTTTTTTGATTTCATCCCAGGTTCAAATGCACTCGCAGCATCGACCGCCGATTATGGATTCGACACCAGATCGATAAAGATCATTCAGGCCGAAACGTTATCGGTAGGGCAGACCATTGCCAGTACGGCCGCCCCGATCTGGAATATGCGGATGAGCCCGGACGGTGGTAGACTTATATTCAATCAGGATCAGGCGTTGAAATCATTCAACCTTTCAACCGACGAGATAAATGATCTATCGCCAATAGCATGGGCCAATTCGTCTCTGGGTTTTTCTCCGGATGATAAATTTATCTTCTTTCAAA
>CBIHQM010000496.1:0-4643 GCA_966211885.1 uncultured Chryseolinea sp. | reverse complement strand
GTGTCAACAACTCGGGCCAGGGGCCCTGCAGGCGTGTCACGCCATCGTGTAGTTTTGTCGCCAGCAATTCGGCTTCGCTGACACCGAGTTCTTTTGCCGCTTCGCGAATGCGAATGCCGGGCTTTGCGCTTTGAACACCTTTCCAGGCTTCGCTCAGGGTGAATGATCTGCTTTCAATGATCGTGCTCATGTGGTTATGGAGTTAAGAGTTTGTTATAGACTTGATTATTTTTCGATGACCAGGGAATGTGACGGCACAAATACTTCCCGCTCGGGAATGATATAGGGACAGTTGTTGCACGGATCGCGGTATACGTTTACGCGACAACAAAACGTTTCCTCGATGATGGGTTTTGTAAAAACATCTTGCGCGGCGCCGGAGGCCACAAGCCTTCCTTCGCGGAGAAAGTAAAGATGATCGGCAAACAACACCGCCTGGTTCAGGTCGTGCACAATGGCCATGACGCCGATGTTGCGCTCGGATACCTTTTTTGCGAGACCGAAAATGTGTTGCTGCTGGGCGATGTCGAGACTGCTGGTGGGTTCATCCAACAGCACATACCGCGGATACAACGTCTCCTCCCAAACCTGCACCAGCACCCGGGCCAACTGCACCCGCTGCTTTTCGCCGCCCGACAACGTGAGGTAACTCCGCTCGCGAAACACATCCGTTCCTGTGAGCGCCATCACTTCCTCCACGATCGCCTCATTTTCTTTTCGCGACGACCGGTAGCCATGTCGCCCCAGCGCTACGATCTGCTCTACCGTGAAAGCAAACTGCACCGTCGTGCTTTGTGGCAACACCGCCCGGACGAACGAAAGCTCGCGCGGCGAATAGGCTTTTGCAGATTTGCCATTGATCACAATCTCACCGTGAAAGCCGGCGTGTTCCAAGGCCATCGTCTTCAACAACGTGCTCTTGCCCGCGCCATTGGGCCCCACCACGGCGGTGAATTGCCCCGGAGCAATCGTGAGGCTAACATCGTGCAAAAGAATTTTTTCGCGGATGCGATACGAAAGATGGGAAGCCTGGTACATTTATAGTTCGTGTTTGCGTTTGGCGTTCATCAACAAGCCCATAAAAAACGGTGCGCCGATAAGTGCCGTCACCACGCCGATGGGCAACTCGGAAGGACTCACCACGGTGCGGGCGATCACGTCAGCCAAAACCAGCAATAAGGCCCCACCCAAAACGGAGGCAGGTAGCACCAAACGATTATCGGAGTGGAAAGAAACACGGATCACGTGTGGCACTACTAACCCCACAAACCCGACAATGCCCGAAAGCGACACGCTGATGCCCACGGCAAGCGCTGCAAAAATGATGATGCGCCGCTTTGTACTTTCAACATTCACGCCCGTGTGATAAGCTTCGGCTTCTCCCAATGAAAACAGGTTCAGCGACGGCGCAAAGAACAGCAAGCCAGCACACGCCGTGACCAGGAGGGGAGCAGCGAAGGTTAACTTATCCCAGGTTGCTCCACCCAGGTCGCCCAACGTCCAGAAGGTGAATGTCCGCAGTTGATTTTCATCGGCATAAAAAATAGCAAGCCCGATCACGGCCCCGGCCAGCGCATTGAGCGCCACACCGGTCAGAATAAGGATCGCAATGTTTGTCTTCCCCAACTGACTGCTCAACTCCAGCACGATGAACGTAGCCAGCATCCCGCCACCAAACGCCACCAGTTGCAAAAGTGAATGATACAACCACCCATTCACCGGCAACGGCAGGGCGCTGCCAAAAACGATCACCATCACCACCGCCGAAGCCGAACCACCGGAAACCCCGATGAGACTTGGTTCAACAAGTGGATTCCGGAACAACGCTTGCAACGCCGAACCACTCACACCCAACGACGCCCCGATCAGGATGGTCATGATGATGCGTGGAAGCCGGATAGACGACAGCACAATTTCATGCATGCCCTCCACCGTCACACTTCGAAAAAGCCCCAGCTTTTGAAGCAGGATGACGGCAACATCCTTCACGGGAATAGACACCGCGCCAACCGATAAGGAGAATAAGGTTGCTGTGATCAGGCAGAGGCTCAGTCCCGTCAGGATTAGGGTGGTCCGGTAGTCGCGCGTGGCGAGAGCAAGATTCATAACGGCTTTATTTTGAACGCAACTCAGGATGCAACAATACGACGATCTCTTTTATCGCCTCGCCTACACGTGGACCGAAATTGGTGAGCTTCAAGCTTTCAACGGCCACGATCTGCCGTTTCATCCCCGCCGTGGTTTGCGCCACACCAGGCACTTTCAGCATGCCGTCAACGCCGCCGATGCTTTCCAATCCCGTAGACACCATGAGGAGATAGTCTGGGTTGGCCGCGATCAGCGACTCTGTATTCAAAGGTTTGTAACCGTCGATGTCCGCCACGGCGCTGGTGGCACCTACATAGGATAGAATATTGCCAAACGTATTTTTACCTGCCATGCTCACCGTCGCCGTGCCGCGGTTGTAGATGCAGATCACTTTCGGATGGGAAGTTGTCTTTTTTAAGAGCGCATTGGCTTCCGCCAGGTCATTGTCGATCTTGGTGATGAGTTTTTTTCCTTCGGCTTCCCGTTTCAGCGCCACGGCAATTTGCAGGATGAACTTTTTGGTGTCACCGATCTCCGGTTTGTGATCGATGATCAGCAACTTGATGCCGCTCGCTCCCAACTGATCGAGCACTGCATCTTCCACATAATCCTTCTCCGCTATAATAAGAGTAGGCTTCAGGCTAATGATTCCCTCGGCATTGATACCCCCGCGGTAACCTATAGAGGGTAGCTGCTGGATGTGAGCAGGGTAGAGGCTGGTGCGGTCGGAAGCGATGATCTTATCACAGTCGCCGAGAGCGCATACCGTTTCCGTGAGGGCGCTGCCGGCGGTGATGATGCGTTCTTGAGCAACAGCGTGGAAAGAAATGAGAAGCAGGAATATAGTCAGAGCGTTATTTACAGAGCGAATGAAATACATTTCATATTTTGTTTAGATTGATTCTAAACAAAAGTAACGGTCGAGGGCATCCGACGTCAATCGCTTGTGGGAGTCAATTTTTGATCGATGACTTAGGTAAGAAAGGTTGGTCAATCATAATCAGAACAGGGTAGAGTATAGGGTGCTCGATACCCTGGGTAGGGGATAATGAAGTCAATCATTCGTCCTGGAGATCTTCGAGCTATTGAGAATGTGAAGACAAATTATCCGGCCAGGCAATATGAAAACTGACAATGGTGCCACAACGTACCGACAATCATCCAGGAGATTCAAAAAAAAACAGCCACGGACTCGTGGCTGTTTTTTTGAGGTCAAACCCAATATCATCGTCTCCGCCTACGCCTTCTTCAATAACAACTTCGCACTATAAAGATCCACGGCCGACTGCAGGAACGCATTCAGCTTGGGCCAGTCCGCGGCAACATAGTAATTCTCTGCATAGTGTTTCCGGATCTTTATCGTCACCGTCTTTCCATCGCTGGTGGCGGTTGACACAAATCCGCCAGCGGCGCTCTCTGTCTTTTTATTGAAGTTCTCCAGGCCTTCAACCGTATAGCCCGCCGGTATGGTGAACGCAATGGTGTGGTCGAACGACCGGGCAAAATCTTGGTAGATGTTGCGCGTGCGGTTCTTTTGATCATCCTTGATCTGCGTTTGCTTCTCGATGAGTCTGCCCAACTCCACAATGATATTGGGACCGGCCCGCTTGGTGAGGTTCTCCGCCGTAAACTCGTCCGTGTACTCCACCGACGGGTTCGCGTGCCACATGCCCGAACTCTTTACCGTGAGATTCTTATAGTCGGACACTTTGATTTCCATTTCTTCTTCCAACTCTTCCTTCATGCGGTTGTCGCGCGCGGTATAGTCCTGGGCGACGCGTTGTCCGAATTTTGTTTTCTCTTCGTTATATTCTTTGATCAGGCCGTGCAACAGGCGCGACCGCTCGACCTGGTATTTTGGCTGATCGTATTCTTTTAAATAATCGAAATCCGTCACCACGAGGTACTGGTGATACGTTTTGCTGTACCCTTTAGCCGACACGTTTCGTTTGATCTGAAGCTTGGTGTTATCGCTTGCATCAAGAGCGGCTGTGATGTTGGTGAGCGTTGCATTCTGGTCTTCCTTGCTCACACGGATCGTATTGCCCTTGGGTGAGTAGTAGACAGAAAGGGCATCCGTGCCCTCAAGACTATAGGGGATCTCATCCGGCAACCGGAAGGGCGTGGGCCGGGCGATATACATGACCGGATCCGTGTCGATGCGGACCACAAAGTCGCAAGATCCCAACGACACCAGCTCCTCGAAAGGTCCGTACGAACGGGCGGGCGCCAGCAGTATCGTGTGTGGAATTTTATATTTCTTGCAGAAATGATCTACCAGGAAAAAGAATTTGTCTGGCGGATTGTTCGAATTCAATGGCTCGCCTTGCTTGATGTCGAACAAGGCCTCCTTATAAATAGGATTGCGTACGAGGTAAAAGAACTCTTCGATCAGTTTTTTGACGTCTTTCTCCTTTTTGAAGTTCACGTCCATGTAATCAACGATCACCCCGATGTCGGTAGGGTAGGTGCTGAAATAGTTCAGGTACTCCTTGGCCGTTTTGGTCACGTCGGGTTTCATGTCTTCCTTTCTAACCCGGTAACGAATGTGGGGC
>CBIHQM010000495.1:0-4652 GCA_966211885.1 uncultured Chryseolinea sp. | reverse complement strand
AATTTTCCTCAAAGAAATTCAACCCAAAATAAAAATGATGTCGCCTGCATGACATCGCCGTCGATTCAACCGCATGATTTTTTTTTGAATGACAGATCAAAAAAATAACACCAATTCGAAAACAAACGCGACGTTCAGCCGGTTAAAGTTCTTCTTTCGGCAATTTGATCTGGTCGGAATAAAATTTCATCCGCGTATGCATGCGGTCCAACGGAATTATTTTCTCGATGAGCGAGAATTTGTGATTGATGAATACTTCGAGGTAGAAATTACCCAGCAAGTATAAATTTATTTTATAGCCGTAATAGCGAATGGCCATTACAAAAGTGCCTTTTTCATAGAGCGTACTGATCTTATCCTCCAGCGTCAACTCATCAAATTCAGTATATGCGATCATGAATTAAACATAGGCTAAAAATAATTGGAGCACAAGATTGACTCTGGCTAAGTTTTTCTTTAAAGATTTTGATGTCGCTGCTTCGCGCTAATTTGATGCCAGGATTTGTTATGGCACATACGTGCCATGTCTTTGTGAAGGCATGTCGCATCTTGATAAAAGCTAGAGTATACTCTATTGTACGCTCGTCCAAATCGCCGTGATACTCGTTGAGCGAGCAGCGCTCGCTTGGTGTCTGCGGCGTGGAACCTTAGGCGTCATGAAAAGAAAACGCGACCCACAAACGAATGTTTAAGCGCATGTGCTCCGCTTCCGGAGCGCGCGAACGGAATCTGAACGAGACAATTTACCCCTACATGATCTTTAACAGCTTACTGGAGCTTAACAGTTTTTTTGAGCAAATAGGAAATACAAAGCATCGGCAAAAACTGAATAACCTCGGCCTTCAGGCCGGGGGCACATCCAAGATTTACCAAAAGGGCTTTAGCCCTGACGTTCCGACCCAGCACGACTGCCGTACCCTAGCCCACCTTGAGATAAAAGCAAAAAAGCCTTATTTCTGTGAGAAATAAGGCTTTTTCTATTTTTTGGGGTGAAAGACGGGACTCGAACCCGCGACCCTCAGAATCACAATCTGATGCTCTAACCAACTGAGCTACATCCACCATTTGAGGACTGCAAAGTTAGACAGACCGCTGAAATATGCAAAAACGATTTTCTAAAATCATTTCCGGTCAAACCGGAGCCGCTCGCCCATTTTGCTCTCGTCGAATGCCCCCAGGCTATAGGCCAGGTGCCCCGATACAAAGGTGCGCTCCACCTGGGAACGGAACGTTACGCCCTCAAAAGGCGACCAGCCGCAATGGGCCACAACGTTCTCGCGCCCTACTTTCCAAGGAGCATCCAAATCCACCAGCACCAGGTCGGCAAAGTAGCCCTCGCGGATAAAGCCGCGCTTCTCGATCTGGAAAAGAATGGCCGGGTGATGACTCATCTTCTGAACCACTTTTTCGATTTTTATTTTCCCTTGGTGATGCAGTTCGAGCATCGCCACCAGGCTGTGCTGCACGAGGGGGCCTCCCGAAGGCGCCTTGAAATAGGCGTTGCTCTTTTCATCCCAGGTATGGGGTGCGTGATCGGTAGCGATCACGTCGATACGGTCGTCGAGCACGGCATCCAGGATCGCTTGTTGGTCGCGGGCGGTTTTCACGGCTGGGTTCCATTTGATGAGCGTGCCCAGGCGCGCATAGTCGGCATCGTTGAACCAGAGGTGATGCACACAGGCTTCGGCGGTGATCTTTTTTTGTTCGAGGGGAATTGTGTTGTCGAACAACGATGTTTCCTTCGCCGTAGAGATGTGGAGAATATGAAAACGCGTGCCGTGTTTTTTGGCCAGCTTCACGGCAAACGACGAAGAGAGATAGCACGCTTCTTCGCTGCGAATGAGCGGGTGACACGCGATGGGCACATCTTCGCCATACTTTTCTTTATAGAGGGCTGTATTTTTTCGGATGGTGCCCTCGTCTTCACAATGCGCGGCAATGAGCGAGGGGAAGCGTGAGAAGAAATGTTCTAAAACTTTCGGATCATCCACCAACAGATTTCCCGTCGACGATCCCATAAAGATCTTGAGACCGCACACGCGGGTGATGTCGGTCTTCATCACTTCCTCCAGGTTGTCGTTGGCGGCGCCGATGAAGAAGGAATAGTTGGCCAGGGCGTTTTGGGAAGCGATGTTGTATTTCTGTTCCAGCAGGGCTTGGGTGAATGTTGGCGGATTGGTGTTGGGCATTTCCATAAAGCTGGTCACCCCCCCGGCCACGGCCGCCCTGGATTCGGAGTGGATGTTGCCTTTGTGGGTCAGTCCGGGCTCGCGAAAGTGCACCTGGTCGTCGATTACGCCCGGTAGCAAGTACTTTCCCGCAGCGTCGATGATCACGTCTGCAGACCGCGAGGACAGGTCTTTGCCCACGGCTTCAATGTATTGTCCCTTTATAAGTACGTCGCCTTCAAAGACCTTGCCTTCATTGACTATATTTGCGTTGGTGATCAGTTTTGTCTTCATCGCCGGTAAAATTAAAAGCTAAAGTGTCAGCAATCCCAACTTTCGAAGGTTTTAATCTCAACAAACAGCTTCTCAACGCCGTGGCTGACCTGGGATTCACAACACCCACTGAACTCCAGCAGAAATGCATCCCGCTTGTCCTGGGCGGCCAGGAAGTGATCGGCATCGCGCAAACCGGCACCGGCAAAACGGCAGCTTACCTGTTGCCCATCCTCATGAAAGTGAAATACGCACAAGGCGACGAGCCCCGCGCGGTGATCCTGGCACCCACCAAGGAGTTGACCATCCAGATTGCTGAGCATACCAAGGCCTTGGCGAAATATACCGACCTGCGCATTCTCCCGATCTACGGAGGCATCGGCCCCAAAACACAGATCCAGGAGATCCGCGAAGGCATAGACATCCTCATCTCCACACCCGGACGTTTTCTGGAGCTCTATCTCAAAGGCGAACTGCCCACCAAGCAGATCAAATTCCTGGTCTTGGATGAGGCCGACCGCATGATGGACATGGGCTTTATGCACCAGCTTCGAAAGATCCTGGAGGTGGTGCCACGCAAGCGCCAGAACCTGTTGTTCTCCGCCACGTTTTCCGAACGCGTGGAAATGTTGTCGGCCGAATTTTTAGAGTTTCCGGTAAAGGTTGAAGTAACGCCACAAGCCACCGCCGCCAAGCAGGTAGAGCAAGAGTTGTATCACGTGCCCAACATGCGCACCAAGATCAATTTTTTGGAGCGCCTGCTGCAGGATAGGGAAACCTTTAACCGCGTCATGATCTTTACGCGCACCAAGGAAGTGGCCGACAATGTTTTTAATTTCCTGGAACGAAAGGCGCTGGGTCCGGTGAAAGTGATCCACTCCAACAAAGGACAGAACAGCCGCATCAACGCCGTGAATGAATTTAAAGAAGGACAGCTGCGCGTGTTGGTGTCAACGGATGTGACGGCGCGGGGCATCGATGTGGTGAAGGTATCGCACGTGATCAACTTCGATGTGCCTCCTTTGCATGAGGATTATGTGCATCGCATCGGGCGAACGGGCCGTGCATTCCAGGAAGGGAAGGCCATCACGTTTGTGACCAAATCGGAGTTGTATCACATCGAAAAAATAGAGAAACTCATCCGTGAAAAAATTCCCGTCAAACAAATTCCGGAAGAAGTAGAGATCACGAAGACGCCATACGAGGAGGCCCAGGCCATGGCGTTGGATATCGATTGGCAAAAGCGAAAAGAGAATCCTGATTTTAAAGGGGCGTTTCATGAGAAGAAGCGTACGCCTGACAAGAAAAACGTGCCGGTGAAGAAGAAGAAACTTGTCTTTGATAAGAAAAACCTGGCGGCGAAGAGGAAGGATGCTCTGGATAAGGGAGCTGTGCCAGCGAAGAAGAAGGATGCCTTTGATCAGAAAAGAGTGCCTGCGAAAACGAAGCGGGGGAGGAAAGGGAAGTAGCGTGACTTTTTATTGCTCTCTTTTTGGATAAATCAGAATGAGGTAATCCGTCGTAATTATTTGTCGATTTCCGGAAATCGTTCCTTGAGCTTCTTGCTCACCCTCGCCTCCATTTTCTCAATATCTGAAAGCCTAACTTTAGGAAGTTCAAAATCTCCTTTCAGAATGATGATTGAGTTATGCGAATACGCATCCGTGAACTTTAGATCGATAGCGCCGCGTGTAGATTTTTGCCGGTCCTCGATAATGGTGATGAAGCCGGAAGCTTCTTTCAAAACAACCGCACGCCCCATCGGACCATAGTGCCAGAATGAAAGTTTGGCAATAAAGTCTTTCTGATCATTGCCTAAGGTATAACTCCGCCCTGTCATGAGGCTATCAATCTCAATCGTCAGAGAATAGTTGGTTTCATCGTCAATGCTTGATTTTATGGGGTCATGAAAAGAATGAAATGTAAGAACGGTTCCTTTTCCGGCCGTCGGTGCCAGAATATTTCCACCCAATAGCTCACCGGCATCGCCTTTCGTTCCATTCGACATGACGGCATCCAACAAGACGTAACTTTTATCTAGCGTAAACTCGAAACTCGTTCTCTTATTTAGCGAGCAACGAATCGTGTTTCTTGGAGATTTCACCATGTTACTGACAGAATCGTAGAATTTTTTTCTTTCGCCCGACACCAGCGCAAAAGACTCCCATCGAATCTTATCTTGTTTCTCCTGTTCCAGTTTCTCGACCCTAT
>CBIHQM010000494.1:0-4658 GCA_966211885.1 uncultured Chryseolinea sp. | reverse complement strand
TTCGTCGAGGAAGTGGCCGATCTTTTCCATCACCGTGACGGTGTCTACTTTTTCTTTGGGGTGTTGTCCGAGGTCCACCAACAGGTCGAACAACTCGTCCACGTTGGTCATGTTAAAGTTGCCGGCCATCACCAGGTTGCGGCTGCGCCAGTTGTTCTGGCGGAGGAAGGGGTGCACGTTTTCGATGCTGTTCTGGCCGTGTGTGCCGTAGCGCAAGTGGCCCAACCAGATCTCGCCCGAGAAGGCGACGTTTTCCTTTAACCAACGTTCATTTTTGAATTTATCTTTTCCTTCTTTTTGGGCTTTCTTGAACTTCTTGCCGATTTTCTTGAAGAGGTGGGCGACGGGCTGGGCTTTGATGGAACGATAGCGGCTAATGTAACGGTGTCCGGATTCTACGTCGATCTTGATGTTGGCGACGCCTGCTCCATCCTGACCGCGGTTATGCTGTTTTTCCATCAGGATGTACATCTTATTCATGGCATACAGGGGGCCATATTTTTCGATGTAATACGAAAGAGGCTTTCGCAGGCGGATCATCGCTATTCCGCATTCATGAAGAATCTGGTCGCTCATGGGCTTGTGAATCGTTACATCGCCATCCGAAACCGGCGGCATGCCCCACGAACAAACCTGTACTCCAAATACAGGAAGCATGGAGGGCGCTGCGACTGGTTAACGGCTAACGAAATTAGAGTACAAAGTTAATTTTATTAATCCATCCCATCAACAATCCGGGATTGAAGAAAAGATAGAGTACCCCTAGAACCAATATCAGGCCCAAAAGATTTTCGAACGTAAGATAATTTGGTTTTGCGTTGATTTCGCCGCTTCGAACAAAGGCATAGAACGGGATGCGCAGGTAATAAAACAGGGAAACCACCGTATTTAGCAAACCAAATACCATCAGCCATAGCAAAACGCCCTTCCCGGAAAGCTGATAAGCATCCCAAAGCGACGAAAAAATGAAAAGCTTACCCGTAAATCCGCCCGTCGGCGGCAGCCCGGTGAGTGCCACAAATCCGACCAGCAAAAAAATTGCAGGCCAGACCAGTATTTTCCCCGATCCCGCAAACGATTCCAGCGTTGTGCACCCAAGCGATTCAAAATATTGCAGGTAAAGAAATACTAGAAAATTCATCACCACGTAGGCGCTTGCATAAAAAAGCATGTAGTGAATGCCTTGCGGAACAAACGCGGCCACCCCCACCAACAAAAAGCCCGACTGCGCAATGGACGAATAGCCCATCAGGCGCTTGGCATTTTTTTGCCACAACGCCGAAAAGTTTCCCACCGTAAGCGACAACATCGCCACCAGGCTGAGCACAAATTGCCAGTCGAACGACGATTGCCCATAGGCATGCAAGGCCAGCGTGAAGCGGGTGAGCACACCCAGTCCAGCCAGTTTCGGCACCACGGCAAAGAAAGCAATGACCGGCATCGGCGCGGCCTCGTAGACATCGGGCGCCCAGGGATGCAGGGGCGCGGCCGCCATCTTGTAGAGAAATCCGGTCAGCCCCAGGAAGGCGGCAATGAAAAACAATGGACTGGGATGATCAATGAGCGGCCGGGTAAATTCACCCAACGAAAAGTTCAACGTGCCGGTCAGTCCATACAGCAACGAAAATCCATAGAGCATGGCAGCAGACGACACCGAGCCGAATAAAAAATACTTCATACTTCCCTCCGTGCCTTTACGCGAAAAAGCAAATCCGGCCAGCACATAGGAACTGAGCGACACCATCTCCAGGGAAAGAAATACCATCAGCAGGTTCACGCTCATCACCAGCAAGTGCGCGCCCAACATGATCGTGATCAGCAGGGCATAGTATTCGGAAAGTGCACGTTGCAACTGTTGCCGGCGCCACGTCATCACCACCGTAAGCAGGCCGCTGATGTCGATCAGTAAACTGAGGTAGGACGAAAAACTATCCCGGCGCAGCATGCCTCCGAAAAGCGCAGCCGATTCCTGTGCCATCGAGCGGCTTAGTGCGAGCGAGACCGCGATGGCCACCACAAAAGTTAGTGCGCTCATTGCCGTGAGCGTTGTCTTTTGTATTTTTTTGATCAGCCCCAGTATCACCAGCACCACGATACCGGTGGAAAGCACCAGTTCGGGACCCAGCAGGATAAAACTTGCTTTGATCGATGACAGTTGTTCGGCGAGGTCTTCCACACGCTAAGGGTTTAGCGTTAAATTCTTCCCAGTCTCCAACACGAACGCTGCAAAATGCTGTGCATACGGATCGATGACCGACATGAGCGGCTGTGGGAAAATGCCAAAGAACAAAATAGCCAATGCCAGCGGAAGCAGGATAAAATATTCACGCCGGTTTAGGTCGGTGAGTTGATCCACGGAAAACTCGCCCTTCACGTTGAGCGGGCCAAAGAACATACGCTGCAGCGTCCACAAATAATAGGCAGCGCCGATCACCAGGCCAAGCGTTGCAACGATGGCCAGGCTTTCATGCAGCGGGCCACCCAGGCCGGCCGATTTGAAGGCGCCCAGAAAGACCATGATCTCGGCAATGAATCCCGAAAAGCCAGGCAGCCCCAGCGAAGCAAAGAAGGCAACCAAAATGAATGCCGTATAGGTTGGCATCTTACCGGCCAAGCCCGAATAATGTGAAATGGTGCGGTCGTTGGTGCGATCGGCGAGCACACCCGCCAGCACAAACAGCATGGCCGAAATGAGTCCATGGCTGAACATCTGGTACACGGCCCCCGCCGTTCCCTCGGCGGTGAACGACGCCAGCCCCAACAACACAAAACCCATGTGCGACACCGACGAGTAGGCGATGAGCCGCTTCAGATCCTTGCTGGCCATGGCATTGAGGCCCCCGTAAATAATGGAGATCACCCCCATGAGTCCCACAAACCATCCCAGGTCAAAGGCCGCGTCCGGAAAAATGGGGAACGCAATGCGCGCCAGACCATAGCCGCCGATCTTCAACAACAGCGCGGCCAGGATCACCGAAATCGGCGTCGGCGCCTCCACGTGCGCATCGGGCAGCCAGGTGTGCACCGGCACCATTGGTAATTTGATCGCAAAGCCAAAGAACAAAAGCAGGAACGCCCACGTGCGTGCGGAGAACGGACCCAGTTGCAATGCGCGGTGCGGATCGAGCACGGACGTTGAAATAAAATTGGATGCATCGGCCATGTGCAACAGGTTGAAACTGTGCACCAGTTGGCCGCTCGTAGACGGATCGTGCACCGAAACATACAACGCGATCATCACGATGAGGATCAGGATGGAGCCAAGCAGTGTATAAAGAAAGAATTTTATGGAAGCATACTCACGCTTCGGTCCGCCCCACAACGCGATGAGAAAGAACATCGGCAGCAGCATGAACTCAAAGAAGAGATAGAACAACAGGAAGTCCAGCGCCGTGAAACTGCCGATGATCGCTGCATTCAGGATGAGCAGCAGGATGAAATATCCTTTCACATTTTGCGTGATCTTCCAGGAAGCGATCGTGGCGATGAAGAGAATGAAAACGGCCAGGGCCACCAGGGGCAAGCTCAAGCCGTCGACGCCTACAAAATAAGACGCTTTCAGTATGCCCCAGTTGCCCATGTTCAACGTGATCCACGGTTTCAGCTCCACGAACTGAAGTCCTGCGCCCGCTTCATAGTTCAACAGCAACACCAACAGGAACACGACTTGCAATACATTCACCACGACGGTAATGATCCGGAAGGTCGCCGTGGAAGTGGCGGGTAAGAAAAGACTGAGCAGCGCTGCCAGCAGGGGAGTGAACAGTAAGAGCGAAAGGAGGTATTGCTGCATTTAACTGGTCTTTAGGACTGCATACGGTTTAAAGCAGGGTCCAAATTATGAAAATTATGATTCCGAAAGTGGCCCAGAAAATATAAAGCTGGATTTTCCCACCCTGAAAAGACCGGGTAAACGAACCCAGCCCTTTTGCTGCGCCCGCCACACCATCGACCAGGCCGTCCACGATGGCGCGATCAAACCAACCGGTGAGGTGGGCAACGATCAGTTGTGCGTAGGCGGTGGCATGAAGGAAACCGTCGATCCATTTTTTGTCGGCGTGGTGTGTCAGCGCCGCCAGTTGAAGGATCGGTTTTTCCACGAACTGTTTCAGGAGGCGATCGAAATAGAAAGCGTTCAACAACAAAGGAGACGCAACGGTGACTTGGCGCGTGAAGTAAGCAACGCCAAGGGCCAGGATCACCCAAATCGCCGATGCGACGGATACCATTCCGGAATGGAACGGTTTAGCTTCGCCGATGTTCATGTACATCCAGCCGTAAAAGTTGAAAGGATTCCACGAGAACCAGATCCACAACGACACGCCGGCCAACACGGCCATGGGCGCGCGCATCACGGCCGGTGGTTCCGAAATGTGGAGCTGCGCTGTAGCGGTTTCGGAACCTTTGAAAATTTTCCAGATCATTCTGAACGTATACACCACGGTGAGAAAGGACACCAATGCGACCGCCACCAGGATAAGCAATTTCCAGGAGAAGCCTTCGCCATTCCATTGCACGAGCGCGGTGAGGATGGCGTCCTTCGACAAGAACCCGGACGTGAGGGGCAAGCCGGCCAGCGCGCTTCCGCTGATCACAAAAATCAGAAAGGTGAAGGGTAATTTTTTTTCCAAGCCGCCCAGGTTGCGAATGTCCTGCAC
>CBIHQM010000493.1:0-4667 GCA_966211885.1 uncultured Chryseolinea sp. | reverse complement strand
CGATCGCCGAGGTTTGGCGGCCTTGCAGTTCTATCGCGTGATGTTCCCGCGATACGTGGAGCGCCCCTTGTATTTTCAAACCGCCAACCTGGAAGCCAATGGCGCCGAATACCCTTTGCAACTGGCCGAGAACGTGAGCAAAGTAGCTTTCCAAAGCCTGCGTCAGCGCATGTTGCAGGAGTTTGCCAAGGGATTGCTGCGGGCCGCCCTGAAGAAAGTGACCGAACAAAGCCTGCGGAAAAAGGACGAAGGCCTGGGCGCCTTGCTGGGCGTGGTGAACGCCGCCACCGAAAAAGCCGACACGCGCAACTGGCAAACCTTGCCGCACAGCATTTTTTACTCGCGCATCCCGCTGGTATCCGGAGAGAAAAACGAAGTGAAGCTAAAGCTGCTGCCGGGCGAGGGGAGTGGCACCGACTATTCGTTCACCTACCAGCCGCAAAAAGGAAGGACACTATTTCACACGTTCTCGTCGTTAGAATCGTTGGCGCCGAGCTATAGTTTTTAGGGTAGCAGGGATGAAATTCATGGGGACTTATTGCAGGATGAATCGCAAGACACCGCACTTCACCGACATTCCGGTTTCAAATTTTGCGCCGTGCGGCCCGGCAATAGGATGATTCCGGAATTTGACGTACCTTTAAAACCCAATGGCCAGATTATGAACGGCTTACATTTTTTAACTTTGGAAGCATAAACAGGTTTTTTTCTGAGACGTTTTACCGCAATAGTGGCGCTTGTTGTCGTTTGCCTGGCTACCCTGCCGGAAAAGGCGTTGGCGCAATACGAAAGTGAAAGCGATGCATCGATTCCCCTGGAAAATTTCTACATCAAACGTCAGGGCATCGGCGCATTCCGCAAGATCCTGAGCAAGGTCACCTTTGGCCTTAGCACCGGGTACGGCAACACCACGTTCAAGCACGACCTGAAGGGCTATGGCATTTTGCAGAACCCGGATTCCATGCCCAAGCTCTTCAAGCCAGCCAGTGTCGGGTCCGGCTATACCCATTGGGTAAACAAGATGACCGCCACGGGCAACACCGTGCAACCCGGATCTTTTCAGGTGAACTCCGACACCACCAAGCTTGGGTTTAAAGGCAAGTCGTTTAGCATCCCGATAAAAGCTACGCTCCACGTGGAGTTCGACCGCTACCGGATCGGCGGGGGGTATTCCATCGAATACATGCACATGGGCACCTTCAAGCCCACGAGCTATGGTGACAAGATCAATTCTTTCAATACCGATTTCTCGAGCTTTTTCCTGAAGAAGTATTTCGGGATGATCGGCGGTTCCGTGTATCGCTACAACGAATACCTGCTGGTGGTCGATGCCAACATCGGAGGCTACAGCATGGGCAAGAACTTCGACAAGAGCCTGATCCAGAAAGGGGTCTACATGAACGTCGGCGTGGCGGTGGAACGCGAGATGTCGGAATATTTCCGCGTGTTTGTGCGCCCGTCATACGAGGTGAAGAGCTATAAGATGAACGTTCCCGAAGGGGGCGATGCCATCACGCACAAGTTCAACGCGTTCTACATCAACGTGGGAGCGACCTATCGCATTCCTGAATTGCGCCGTTGTTTTTTGAAGAGCTGCCACGCGCAGATGAACCATGCCCATGGCAACCGCGAGTATCGCAGCCGCAGGCATCCCATCTACAAAAAACAAGACCCGCACTACGGCGAAAACTATCCGAACCTTATCAAGTACAAGGGGCGAAACAAGAAGAAGTTGAGCCCGTACTGAGGCCTCACAGACCAACCCAAACCAACCGGTTTGGAACGGAAAAACCGTTGGAAAAAACACGATAAACTATTTGTGATTAGCCCTGAATAAACTGTGAATTTTATTATCTTGCACAGCTTTAAAAAGAGCCCCTTTTGAGCTAAAAACAAAGATTTTACATGGCAGAAGAGAGTGGTGGCCTACCCCCGGAAAGGCAAAGTATAATTCCCATCAACATTGAAGATGAAATGCGCGGCGCGTACATCGACTATTCGATGTCCGTCATCATTTCACGCGCCTTGCCCGACGTTCGCGACGGTCTGAAACCCGTGCACCGCAGGGTGCTCTACGGGATGCAGGAGTTGGGTGTGAACTACAACAAACCCTACAAGAAATCCGCCCGTATCGTGGGGGAGGTTTTGGGTAAGTATCACCCGCACGGTGATTCCTCGGTATACGACACCATGGTGCGTATGGCCCAGGATTGGTCACTGCGCTACACCCTGGTGGACGGTCAAGGAAACTTCGGTTCCATTGACGGCGACTTCCCAGCGGCCATGCGTTACACCGAAGCCCGTCTTAAACGCATTGCCGAGGAATTGCTGGCCGACATCAACAAAGATACGGTCGACTTCCAATCCAACTTCGACGACTCGCTCACCGAGCCTACCGTGCTGCCCGGCAAGTTCCCCAACCTGCTGGTGAACGGTTCTTCCGGTATTGCTGTGGGCATGGCCACCAACATGGCCCCCCATAACCTCACGGAAGTCATCAACGGCACGATGGCCTACATCGATAACAACGAGATCTCCATACCGGAGCTCATGCAGTATATCACCGCTCCCGATTTCCCGACGGGAGCCATCATCTATGGCCACTCCGGCATTCAGGAAGCTTACCTGACGGGTCGCGGCCGTATCGTGGTGCGGTCCAAAGCCGAGATCGTCACATCGCCTACGGGCAAAGACCAGATCGTGGTGACCGAGATCCCCTACATGGTGAACAAGGCCATGATGATCGAGAAGACGGCTGCACTCATCAATGAAAAGAAGATCGAAGGTATCTCCGACCTCCGCGACGAATCCGATCGTGAAGGATACCGCGTGGTATACGATCTGAAACGGGATGCTATTCCCAACATCGTTCTCAACAACCTTTTCAAATACACGCAACTCCAGTCTGCTTTCAGCGTGAACAACGTCGCCCTCGTAAAGGGACGTCCGATGACGCTGAACCTGAAGGACCTCATCAAGTATTTCGTAGAACACCGTCACGAAGTGGTGGTGCGCCGCACGAAATTCGAGTTGGCGGAAGCAGAGAAGCGCGCCCACATCCTCGAAGGCTACCTCATCGCCCTCGACAATCTGGACGAAGTGATCTCCCTGATTCGCAATTCCAAAGATCCGGAAACGGCGCGCGAAGGATTGATCACACGTTTCAGCCTCAGCGAAATTCAGGCGAAAGCCATCCTCGACATGCGCTTGCAACGCCTCACCGGTCTGGAGCGCGACAAGATCCTGGAAGAATACAAAGAAGTGAAAGCGCTCATCGACCGCTTGAACGAGATCCTCAACAGCGAGCCATTGCGGATGCAGATCATCAAAGACGAGCTGACCGAATTGAAAGAGCGCTACGGCGATGCGCGTCGTACGCAAGTGGTGATCAACGAAGACGACATTTCGTTTGAGGACATGATCCCCAATGAAGAAATGCTCATCACCATTTCTAACCAGGGCTACATCAAGCGCACGTCACTGTCGGAGTATCGCACGCAGGGTAGGGGTGGCGTTGGATCGCGCGGTGCCGCTACCAAGGAAGACGATTTTACCGAACACTTGTTCATCGCGCAAGCGCACAATTACCTGCTCATTTTTACCGACATGGGCAAAGTGTATTGGAAAAAAGCCTACGAAATTCCCGAAGGTACCAAGACCTCCAAAGGACGAGCCGTACAAAACCTCATCAACATCGAGCCGGGCGACATGGTGCGCGCGGTCATCAACGTGAAGAACCTCACGGACGAGGAGTACATCAACAACAACTTTGTAATTCTTTGCACCGAAAACGGGACCATTAAAAAGACCTCGCTCGAGGCCTACTCCAGACCTCGCCAGGGCGGTATCACGGCCATCTCCATCCACGAGGGTGACCGTCTTTTAAATGCCTCATTGACAAATGGAAAGAATCACATTATTATAGCGAAAAGTGAGGGCAAGGCTGTGCACTTCAACGAAAACGATGTGCGCCCCATGGGCCGGACGGCTGCCGGGGTGAGAGCGGTTACGTTGGAGTCGGCCACCGACAAAGTGATCGGCATGGTTTGTATAAGCCGGGAAGATGCTAATTTGCTGGTGGTTTCCGAGAACGGCTACGGCAAGCGCTCCCTCATCGACGACTATCGCATCACGAAACGCGGTGGAAAGGGCGTGAAGACCCTCAACATCACGGACAAAACTGGCAAGCTTGTTGCCATCAAGGAAGTGGGAGATGATGATGAACTGATGATTATCAACCGTTCGGGCATCACCATACGCATCAAAGTAGGCGAGCTCCGCATTATGGGCCGCGCCACGCAAGGTGTAAGGTTGATCAAGCTCAACGAAGATGATCGCATCTCTTCGGTGGAGAAAATCCAAAAGATCGAGGAGGTGGCTTCAGCGGGAGAAACGGGTTTGGATGAGACCACACCTGATGCCCCAACATTGGAAGACACACCACCACCCCCTAATGAATAAATAGTACCATAAACCCTACGTTAAAAATGAAACGAATAACACTCTTACTGTTAATGCTGGCGACCGCATCGGTGTTTGCACAAAAGCCCGTGAAACCCAACCTTAACAAGGTGCTGTCCTCCTTCAAAGAGGGCAAACTGGACGAAGCCAAAACAATGGTCGACGCGGCAACTACCTCCGAAAAAACCATGAACGACCCGCAAGCG
>CBIHQM010000492.1:0-4668 GCA_966211885.1 uncultured Chryseolinea sp. | reverse complement strand
AATTCTCAATTCCGCACCCATCATGAACTCGTGCGTTCTCACACAGTTCCTCAATTTCGTGGTGTCGGAAACACTCGCCGGCCGGAGTGATAGCCTAAAGGAATACACCATCGGTGTCCAGGCGCTGAAGAAGGATGCTGACTTCAACCCCCAGATCGACTCGATCGTGCGGATCCATGCCGGCCGGCTGAGGCGCGCCCTCAAGGAGTATTACTATGAGCTCGGCCAGAACGACCCCATCATCATCGACATTCCCAAGGGAAGCTATACCCCCGTCTTCACGTTCAAGTCCGACAAGGACATGATGGTGCTGACGGATCAAAGCCAGGAAGAATTCACCGGCAATGCCCTCGACACAGAGATCGCATCGCCGCCGACATCACCCGTGATCACCATCCTGGAAAAGCCCACCATCGAGGTGCTCCCCTTCAAGAACATCACCTCACAGAAAGAAGTCCAGTTCTTTGCCCGTGGGTTGACCGAGTACATGAGCGCGGAGCTCACCCATTTCAGAAATGTAAAAGTGATCACCCCCGACCGTGAGCAACCCTCCAACACGCGCGACTTCGTCCTAACGGGAAGTATTCAGTGGGTGACCGGACGCATACGCGCCTGGGTACACTTGACCCATTTCGCCACGCAGGAGCAGGTGTGGGCGCAGACCTTCGAGCGGCATATTTCATTCGAAAGCTATTGGGAGTTCCAGGAAGAGATCGTGAACCAGGTGCTGGCCGAGATCATGGGACTGTACGGAGTCATCTCTAATTTCTACGTGAATAAGATCGACAATGCACGGCCCGAAGAACGAACGGCATATCCCCTGCATTACTGGCACTTCCACCTCATAAAAAACTTTGATCTCCCCACGCTTCAACGGGCCAAGCAAGCCTATAGCGACATTGTCAGGAATGACCCCAACAACGCCTTGGCCTACGCCTACCTCAGCCAGGTGTGTTCCGGCGAGAAGGCCCTGGTCAACATGGGCTTTGAAAGAGGGTTGGACGATGGCCTTGCCTATGGACAACTGTCGCTCAAGCGCGACCCTCTATGCCAGGAAGCCTACAAAGCACTGGCCATAAACCAGCTGATGCGGACCCACTTTAAAGACGCCGCACAGCTCTTGGAGCAGGGCATCCGCATCAACCCGAAGTCCAACGACTACAAGGCCTACATGGGGGCAACCCTGATCTACTGTGGCTTTTACGATCGGGGCAAGGAGGTGCTGGACGAAGCCTTTGCGCGCGATCCGTATTTACCCTGGTGGCAGGTGCTGGCCTTCGGCTACTACGCGTTTAACCGTGAACACTACCAGGACGCCATTTTCTGGATCGAACGGATCGAGGTTACCAGTGAAAAGATCTCCCTCCTGAAAGCCGCATCCTATGCCTACCTGGAAAACTACAGCATGGCCTTCGACGTGTTGTCGCTGGAGCGCCAGGAATTGCTTACCGAACAACTGCTGGATCTTGACCGGTTAAATTCACTTTTCACTCCTCACTCCTTCGCGCTCCAGGTACGCGAAGGACTAAAGAAGCTAATCCAACATCAGGCGACCGGTGTGTTCGGTATGACGCTCATGTTGCTCGTGCCTTTTATTTTCTGTTGACCCCGCCTGGTCCCCCTTCCGAACGTCACCCCCGCCGTTAACGGTCAACCCATTCCTTGTTTAACGGTGTAACACCGTGTTTAACTATCTTTTCTGACCACGTCATGGTAACTATGTCTCCAGAACACCATGGCGTTGTGTCGGGCATACCCCCCGCGTTGCGCACGTACACAAACCTATCTGTCATTGAACATCGGGTTGGCCTTTGACTTCTCATGAAATAAAGGACCCTCTCTTTTTTTTCATAGTAGTTAAGGTAGGGAGGGGCGGAAGCGGGACCTGGAGTTACCGCTCTCCGCTCCGACCTTTCTTTTTTTTCAAACGATCCCCTCGAAATGAAATCGCCTTATACGTTTGTCATGTTGATCTGCTGTTTCTTTATTGCCGTGCGTGGCCAATCGCAGTCAAAGAAATTCGACATGAACGTATTTCGCGACTCTTTGGATGGGGCGTTGGACTTTAGCGTGTTCCTCATCAAGATGCGCGGCTTTGTGCCCGTGCCCATCATCGTCACCGAGCCGGCCCTCGGCGGGTTTGGGTTGGGCGTTGCACCCGTGTTTTTGAAAAAGCGCCCGCCCGTGGTCGACACGCTGGCCACGCGCATCAAAGTAACTCCGACAGCGCCCGACATGACGGGTGGAGCGGCGTTCTATACGTTGAACAAGACCTGGGGTTTGCTTGCCTTCCAGTCCGGCACCTGGTTAAAGGCGCACAGTAAATACCGCATCGCCGGCGGATTTGCCAACGTGAACCTTTCGTTCTATCGCACCCTCAACAACACCGAGCAACAATTCCGTTTCAACCTGAAGACCTTCCCCTTTATGGGCTACCTGCTCAAGGGCATCCGGGGAACCAACTGGAGCGCGGGGCTCCAGTATATGCTGCTTCACACCGAACTGAAGACCGACTCCGAATCGCTCCCCGCGTTTGTGACCGACAAAGAAGTGACCAGCATCGTGAGCATGCCCAGCGCAGTGATCGAATACGACAACCGCGACAATATTCTGACACCCAACAAAGGTCTGCGCTGGCGCACCAGCGTGGGATGGTCTGACCATGCTTTCGGCAGCGACTACGACTATGTGAAGCTTACCAGCTATGTAAACTACTACTACCCAGTGCTGGAAAACCTGATCGGCGGATTCCGTTGGGAGATGCAGGAAGTTTTTAACGAGCCGCCTTTCTACCTGTTGCCCTTCATCGACTTGCGGGGCATCCCCATGGCCCGCTACCAGGGCAACATCTTTTCGCTGGTGGAGACCGAATGGCGATGGGATTTCGTGCGGCGCTGGAGCGTCGTCGGATTTGTTGGCACCGGCAAGGCCTACGACACGTGGAGCGCGTTTAGCGAGGCCGATTGGGAGACGAGCGGCGGCGCCGGCGTTCGTTATCTCATCGCCCGCAAATTCAAATTGCGCTGTGGTATGGACCTCGCGCGTGGGCCGGAGCAGTGGGCGTATTACATCGTGTTTGGCAGCTCGTGGTTCCGGTAATGGCCAAAAGAAAATACCCATGACACATAACCCTATATATTTTTATCCTCTAAAAACAATCCTATGAAAAAGCTCATCGTAACATGTTTGGCTGCTCTATGCATCCTGGGTTCGTATGCGCAGGAAAAAGTATTGAAAGAAATGGACGCCGTGAAAATTTCGAAGACCGATGCGCCCGACCCGGTCGTGAAGCAGGCAGAAATAGATTTCCCGGGTGCCAGTCCCTTCCAGTATTATGCCGTGGGCGACACCATGCTGTCTAAAGACTGGAAAATAACGGAAGAACAGAACTTCTCGAAGGGCGAGAAAATAAACCACTACAGCGTAGAAATGCGCGGAAAGGATTCCTACTACCACGCGCTCTACGATGCGAATGGAAAACTACTGATGTCGCGCAAGGAAGAAAAGAACGTGGCGTTGCCCAAGGCGATCATGACCGCCTATGAAAGCGGCCCCTACAGAGGCATCCCGCTCAAAAAAGACAAGCACTTCAAGATCACGGACCATGGTAAGAAGAAAAATTATTATGAGGTATACCTGACCAACGGCAAAAAGTTAATGTATAACGCGGACGGCAAGCTGATCAAATAGCGGGGACCAGTGGACTCCCAAAAAGTCGTTGCTTGCTCATGCCCAGGGTCCGTCTGAAGAGGAAATGAAAAAGGCCTACAACTCATTGGCCAACTCCAAGGCGCTCTGCCTTCAGAATTATTATGTCCGTGCGCGCCATGACTATCCCAATCTGAAAGCCAATATGAAAAGAAATCTACTCGTCATCATCTTCCTGCTGTCGGTGGCAACCTCCTGTCGCAAGGCCGGAGGTGAAAAGGCGGATATGCCCACCATAGTGGACACCGATCCGCTCCCCTCCTGGAACGACGGGGAAGTGAAGCGCGCCATTATCGACTATGTGAACCGGGTGACGAAAGACTCTTCCGTCGATTATATTCCCGCCGAGGACCGGATTGCCACCTTCGACAACGATGGCACTTTGTGGGCGGAGCGACCCTATGTGCAGGAGCTTTTTGCTTTTTATCAAGCCAAACAAATGGTGGCCAAACAGCCTGGCCTGGCAAAGAAGCAACCCTTCAAGGCCATGGTGGAAGGCGACAAAACTTTTTTTGCCAAAGGCGGCGATAAGGCCCTCATCGCAGCCGTCGGTGCCACCCATACCGGAATGAGCGAAGACGAATTCGAGGCCAGTGCCAAAACATTTTTCGCATCGGCCACCTACCCTGGGAAAAATGTGCCTTTAAAACAGATCCGTTATCTGCCGCAGATGGAGCTGTTGGATTTCCTGCGCGTACACGGATTCAAGATCTACATCTGCACCGGCGGCACCGTTGAACTGGTGCGGAGCATGGCCCGGGATTTCTATGGCATCCCGCCGGAACAAATCATCGGCACATCGTTCAAATATATTTACGCCGACAGTTCACGCAAGATCTACCGCGAACCCGCACTGAATCATTTCAATGACAAAGAAGGGAAGCCGGTAGGCATCCAGTTGGTCATCGGGAAACATCCGGTATTGGCCTGTGGCAACGAAGGTGGCAAGGGCGACATTGC
>CBIHQM010000491.1:0-4691 GCA_966211885.1 uncultured Chryseolinea sp. | reverse complement strand
ACTTTCCGCTCTTTAGTCCTACCACTTCATAACCTTCTTTAAAAAACTTTCCAATGGCCGAGCGACCACAAAATTCTGTTGGCGCTGCACCTGGCACGAAGAGGCAGGCGTCCTCGGTATACAGGTTGACCAGTGATCCGTCATTTTTTGCGTACAAGACAAAATATTTCGCGTTGCTTTCAGCGATCGCTTTCTTAGCTTCCTCCAGCGAAGACTGCGGTTTGGATTGTCCATTACAAAGTGTGAACGATATCGAGGTGGCCAATAGTATGGGATAGAATAATACTTTCATGATTTCTTAGGGTTATTTTGATTTACTAAAACCGACTCACAAAGCCGCGCCGAACTGCAGGGCGACCTTGGGTATCTTATTAAATAACTGATTCCTCATCTCGTTCGCATTTTCCAGCGCGCGTTTGCCCGCAGCCGTCAGGAGAAAAACACGCTTTCTGCGACCACCGCGTTCGCCGGTTGGGTCGCTCATTTTAGATTTTAAGAACCCTTTTTCTTCCAGGCGGCTCAACACCGTATGCACCGCGCTGATGTTAAGGTCGCGGCCGGTCTGGTTCTTGATCTCATCCATCACGGCAACACCATACGCATCCTGATACAAAATGCCTACGATGAGCAACACGATCTCTTCCAATTCTCCCAGGTACGTTCCTTTCATAATCGATACATAAAAATTATTCCGAACTATTCTCGTTTCAATACTTCCGCCGGGTTGCTGTTGGCCGACCGGATGGCCTGATAGCTGATGGTAAACAAAGCAATCCCCACGGCCACCAAGGCCGACAAAGCAAACAATCCAAAATTGATGTTCACCTGGTAGGCAAAACTCTCCAGCCACCGCTTCATCACAAAGTAGGCCAGCGGAAGCGCCACCACGTTCGCGATCAGGATCATGCCGAAGAAGTGCTTGGAGAACAACACAAAGATGTGGGCATTGGAACCGCCCAATACTTTGCGGATGCTCATTTCCTTCTTGCGCTGCTCCGCCGTGTACGTCGACAATCCGAACAGGCCCAGGCACGCCACCAGGATGGAGAGCCCGGAGAAGACCACCGCGATCTTGCTCATCTTGGTCTCGGCCTTGTAGAGTTTTTCGAGATCACTGTCCAGGAAGAAATATTCAAAGGGCCACCCGGGGATTTGCGCTTTCCATTGCTGTGAGAGCCAGGCGATGGTGCCCGGAACATCCTCACCAGTGATGCGCACCGCCATATACTTGATCCGGACGTCGAATGCCCGCAGCGTCGTGTTCAATTGAAGCACCAGCGGACGGATCGGCTGATGACGGGAGGTGAAATTGAAATCCTTCACCACACCAATGATCTTGTGTGTAGGAATATTATCAAACTTCTTACCGATCGCATCTTCATTCGACCCCCACCCCATTTGCTTCACAAACGTTTCGTTCACGACCAGCGCCAGCGAATCATCCGTGCGCACGTCCTCCGAAAAATCGCGGCCGGCCACCATGGGGATATCGAATGTCTTTGTAAAATCATGACGCACGGTCAGGCGCGGGAAAGGTCTGGAGTCTTCCTGGCCTTCAAAAATATAATTGCCCACCTGGTGTTTGGCACCCAACACTTCTTCCAAGGCTGTGACGCTGACCGTATTCCGGTTCCTCAAAAATTCGTTCTTCAACGCTTCATAATTCTGCGCCACGGGCGAACGCGTCACTGGGATCATCACCACATTTTCGCGTGTAAAACCCGTATCGCTTTTACGAAGCATATTCAATTGATCCATCGCCACACCGGTGCCCACCAGCAGAACGATCGACAACGTGAACTGCACCACCACCAACGCTCTTCGGAACATGCCCCCGCTCTCCCGGTTAAGGCTCGCCTTCAACGCCGTGATCGGTTTGAAGGACGACAACACAAAAGCAGGGTATATTCCTGAAACGATGCCCACCACCAGGGGAAGCAACGTGAGCACGCCAATATAAAAAGGCTCGAGAAGCACGATCGTCTTCACGCTCATCTCGGCAAAGACGTTGAATACCGGGAGCAAAAGCACGACGATCGCGATCGCAATCACAACCGACAACAAACAAAGCAAGATCGATTCGAACAGAAACTGTCCAATCAACTGCATTCGTTGCCCACCCAAGGTCTTGCGCATGCCGACTTCCTTCGCGCGATTGGCTGCTCGGGCGGTGCTGAGGTTGACAAAGTTTATACAGGCGATGAGCAACACAAAGATGGCAATGGAACCAAAGACATAAAGCGTGGTCAAACTGCTGTTGGGTTGGATCTCATAGTCCATGTGGGACTTCAAATGAATGTCCGTCATCGGGAACAACTCCATCGTAACGTCGCTGCGGACAAACTCGGGGAAATATTTTTTGACAAACGCGGGCATGGCGGCCTGCAATGCGGGGGCATCGCGTTTATCGCGCAAGAGCAAATAGGTCCAGCACGGGTTCCAGTACCAATGCCAACGCTGGGGAACACGGGGATCGTAAACCTCATCGAAGGTCCGGAGCGAGATCAGGCAATCAAATTGAAAGTGGGTGTTGAGCGGAATGTCCCGCATCACGCCCGTTACCAGCAGGTTGGTGTTGCCCTGGAATTTCAAATATTTTCCCATGGCGTTTTCGCCATCGAAATATTTCTTCGCCATGCTTTCGGTGAGCACGATGGTCTCCGGTTTGTTCAGGGCCGTCTTTGGATCACCTTCGATCAACGGAAAATCAAACACATCAAAGACGGTGGAGTCGGTGCTGAATACGCGCGACTCGTTAAATTCCTTTTTGTTATCGATCGTGGCCATCGCCAGCGTAGGCGCTTGAAAATTGAAGAACCTCACGGCCTTCTCGATCTGGGCTCCATGATCGTTCACCAGCGCCTCGGCCACCGGGAAAGGCTGGCTCGCCGAGCGCTCGCCCACGCCGTCCGACTGCAAGATCTCGTGAATGCGATAAATGCGATCGGCCTTGCTGTGCATGCGATCGAAACTGTACTCATTCTTTATATAGAGGCTGATCAAAAGAAAACAGGCGATGCCGATGGCAAGCCCGAATACGTTCAGAAATGAATAGCCTTTCTCCTTGAGAAAGCCGCGCTTGAATACGGTAAAATAATTCTGGTACATCATAAGGCCTGCATGCGGTTGAGACGACGATCGCTTGATGTTTGACCATTTGAAAAATCGCAGGACATTCCACATATATTGAATGTCGGCGATCCTCCGGCCCCTGTTCTTCAACGCGCGACCATACAGCTCATACGCATCTCCCTGGACCTCTTCCAGCAAAGAAGGATTGCAATACCACTCCAGGAAGCGGTCGGCCCATTTAGGAGGAGAAACCTTGATCATATTATTTACAAACGTGAAAGTAATATATATGTTTCATATTTGTAAATAAAAAATGTAAAAAAATACCGACGGCATTAAATAGAAAAAGCCTTTGCTGCAAACTTGCAAGCAAAGGCTCCGATCGGTGAGACCCGTTCCCACTATGTCTCTAACCTATTCACCGATCGTTTTTGTTGATGTCACACCGTTAAAGGTTATGGTGATCGTCTTGTTCGTACAGGTTCCGTCACCGAAATCTACTTGCACGGTGTCGGTGCGGTATACCGTCTCCAGTTTTCCACTCACGGGACCTCTGCGGCGATTTCCACAAGCCACATTTTCAATCAGTGGCGTATTGGTTTTGTGCGAGTAGATCACGGTGCCATCGGTGGTAACGACCTTTGCGTCCACCGTGGTGGTGATCGTTCCGCTGGTGGGTTTTAGCGTGGTTTCATCCAGCGTAATGTCGGAGACCCTTGATTTCTCCGAGGTCCAGGTGGCCACGGTTCCATCGGCCAGGGTAATCTTGCCGTCGGCTACGGAGGTAGTCGAAGTTCCGGAACCCGTGGATGAATCAAAGGTGGAGACACGCGTCTTTGTTCCCGCGATCCCAATGCCGTTAACTTTATAATTGTCAAAGGTGGTCACTTCTGTTTTTGTTGCGCCCGACACGCTGCGGGTGATCACGATTTTTCCGGAGCGGGTAATTTTCACCGTGTCGCGTCTGAAGGTCACCCCGCTTCCAAAGTCAATCACGGTTTTCGCAATGGTGGCCAGCAGCGAATCGTAGACGGGAAATTGGTGTCCACTGAAGCTGCATCCCTGCGGTCCGTCGGTCGCCGAAATGGGCAGGCTCACGGTTTCACCGGCAGCGTTGTAGTTGGTGATGGTTGCACCCCCACTTTTCGAGATCCGCAAGCCGCGGAAATCACTGGCACTTTCAGCATCGACAATGGCCAGAAGTTCATCCGTTGGCGCAAGCAAACTCAGTCCATCCAGGATCCCGTTGTGCCGGCCGTTGCCCCGGCGACCGTTAGGACCGGGCCGGCAATTGATCGCGGCTGCACTGTCGCTGCTGCTCCCCACAATTTCAAAACTGGTGCCGCTGGCCAACTGTCCCGAAGTTTGCGCAAGGTCAACGACGGTCTGGTCCAGGCTGGTGTCGTTGTTGCTGTCACTGTTGAGCCCATCCGTACTGCATCCCGTGGCCAGCAAGAATATGGCAACGCACCATAAGAACATTTTTATCAGGTTCATAAATCTCTGTTTGTTTTACCTCTATACGTCTAAAGTACAGGGTAATTGCGTGGGGTGCCGGACTAATCGACATCTGGCAACAATGTGCCGATGAAAGATGCATGACCGGCAACCTCATTCCA
>CBIHQM010000490.1:0-4737 GCA_966211885.1 uncultured Chryseolinea sp. | reverse complement strand
CAATGGCCACGAACTGACCATCGACGACCGCATCATCGCCAACCCCAACTGCTCCACCATTCAAATGGTGATGGCGTTGGCACCGCTTCACGTGAAATACAAGCTGAAGAGAATTGTAGTATCCACATACCAGTCGGTGACCGGCACCGGTAAAGACGCCGTTCAGCAAATGATGGATGAACGCAAAGGCATCAACGGCCCGAAAGTATATCCTCACCCGATCGACATGAATGCGCTGCCGCACATCGATTCGTTCCTCGACCACGGTTACACGAAAGAGGAAATGAAGATGGTGAATGAAACCAGAAAAATTCTGGGTGACAGCACGATCGGTGTAACGGCTACCACGGTGCGTATTCCTTCTATCGGTGGTCACTCCGAGGCGGTGAACGTACAGTTCTATGAAGACTTCAACCTGAGCGAAGTGCGCTCGATCCTGTCGACGACCCCGGGTGTGATCGTACAAGATGATCCGAAGAACAACGTCTACCCGATGCCCATCAATTCGCACAACCGCGATGAGGTGTTTGTAGGAAGAATTCGCAGAGACGAGTCACAACCCAACACCCTCAACATGTGGATCGTGGCCGACAACCTGCGCAAGGGTGCCGCTACGAACGCCGTGCAAATCGCTGAATTTATGACAGAGAATAGCCTCGTATACTAAGACGCTAAGACCTATAGTTTAGAAAAAGGCCACCCTCGCGGTGGCTTTTTTTATTTAGGCTTGCCCCAGCCTCCACCCCCTGGAGTTTTGATCGTTAGCCGGTCGCCGGGCTGAATGCGGGCACCGTCCACGCCTTGAAGCTTTTCCCTCTTGCCCTGGTGGCGGATGATGAATTGTTCGCCGGTTTTTCCAGGTTCGCCGAGTTTCATGCCATAGGGTTGAACCGTGCGATGTTGCGTGAGCAGATTGATATCGAGGGCCTCCTTGAAATAGAATTCGCGCACAACGCCGTCGCCACCTTTCCATTTTCCCTTGCCGCCTGAGCCGCGACGGATCTCAAATTTTTCCAAGCGCACGGGATAACGAAATTCTAAAATTTCCGGGTCGGTGATGCGCGTGTTCGTCATGTGCTGATGGACGGCATCGGCGCCGTCAAATCCGGGCCCTGCCCCCACACCACCACAGATGGTTTCATAGTAGCCGAAGCGTTCGTTCCCAAACAAGAAATTGTTCATGGTGCCCTGACTGCACGCCGATAGTCCCAGGGCTTTTAGCAACGTATCGGTCAAGCGTTGACTGATTTCCGTATTGCCGCCTACCACTGCCGGTGACTTTTTGTTGTCTTCCGAAAATTTTGGATGGAGCAGGCCTGGGGGAAGAATAAGTTTCACGTCTTTCAACAACCCTTCGTTCAACGGAACAGGCTCGTCCACCCATAGGCGAAGCACATACAACACTACGCTGTTGACGATCGCCACGGTGGCGTTGAGATTTCCGGGTTGCACGTTTGCCGAACCGGTGAAATCAAAATGCAGTGTCTTTCCTTTTTTGAAGATGGAAACCTGGAGTGGGGCACCGCTATCCAGAAGCTCTTTCGCTTTGAACGTCCCGTTGCCGAAGGTCTTTATTTTTTGACGCATCAACATCGCAGCATGTTGCTTTAGCAATTGCATATACCGGTGCACGGTCGCCAGACCAAATTGCTTGCAATAGGTTTTCAGTGCTTCAGCGCCCAGCACGAGCGAGGCCAGTGCGCCGTTTAGATCGGCGAGGTTTTCCTGGAGCGATCGCGTGGGGTAGGGGGTGTTTGAAAATAGACCACACCTTCTTCTTCCAGGCACGTGGCATCCGCTGGCATGGATCCGGGTTTCTTTCCTCCTATCTCGGCGTGGTGCGCGCGGTTGGCCACAAAGCCCACGAGTTGTTTTCGGAAGAAAACGGGCCGGATCAATGTAATATCAGGAAGATGCGAGCCACCAAACGCAGGGTGATTGGTGATGATCACATCGCCGTCTTTCATGGGGAGTGTTTTCATGACGGAGCGAACACAGACCCCCATGCTTCCCAAGTGAACAGGGATGTGAGGCGCATTGACCACAAGACTGCCCGTGGCGTCGAGCACCGCGCAGGAGAAGTCCAGTCGTTCCTTCACATTGACGGAGAAAGACGTGCGTTGAAGTAGTGTTCCCATTTCGAGGGCTACGGCGGTGAAGCGGTTGGTGAACAACTCCAATTGCGCTTCCGGTGAAGCCACCATTCTTTTTTTGGTGACACGCTCGTGGCGAATGTGGGCGTTTTGTTTTTCATCCAGGGCGAATGTCCAACCGTCTTCCAGTACCACGGTAGAGTTGAGACTGCTGATGAGGGCTGGGCCTTTAATACGGGCTCCGGACGACAGCGTTTCCCAACGATAGACGTTGCACTTGCGCCACTTGCCGGAGATGAACATTCGTTTTTGTTTCGCGGGTTCGGGGATATAGTCTTTCCCTTTTGGCGCATCGTCCTTTGGCTCGGTGCCGATGGTCATCACTACGCGGAGCGACTCTACTTCGATGTCGCGATCGTTTAGCCAGTGACCATAAACGATTTTATATTGGGTTATGAATTTTTTCTCCAGCTCTTCCTTCGTTGTGAATTCGATCTCCAGGGAAGTTTCCTGCCCCTTCAACCGGAGAAAGATCAGCCGGTGTTCCTGGATATTTTGCAGCGGTTCGTTGGCGCTCGCGGCCAGTGATTCTTTGGCTTGATCGGAAAGAAGCCGATAGTCGTCGTCGAGTTGGAGAAACACGTCGCGTAATTTCTTCAACACCAATTTTTCCTTTACACTTTCCAACTGGGCATGACCGATGCCATAGGCGCTGAGTAACCCGGCGTCGTAAGGAATGATGACGTGTTGCATGTCCAGGATGGAAGCCAGCGCGCATGCATGCTGGCCACCGGCACCACCGAAGCTGAGCAAAGCATACTCGCGGGGATCGTGTCCTTTCGAAAGCGAAACTTTTCGAATGGCCTCCGCCATTTTTTCGTTGGCAATGTCGATGAACGATTCAAGCACTTCTTCTTTGCCGGGCGCTGTTTTTCTTTTTTTACGAACGCGTTTTAGTAGTTCATCCAAAGCATCGTCTGCGGCGGAGAGCTTGATGGGAATGGAGAAATTGTCTTCATCCAACCGTCCCAACAAGGCATTGACATCGGTGATCGTTAGCGGCCCACCAGCGCCGTAACAAGCGGGTCCGGGAGAGGCTCCCGCACTGTGGGGACCGACCGTGAAACGGAACCCGTCGTAGCCACAGATGGAGCCGCCGCCTGCAGCGATGGTCTCGATGGCGAGCGATGGTGATAGTATTTTGAGTGTTCCCACCGTGGCCTCAAAGCGGTAGTCGGGCCGCCCGTTGCAGCGTGACACATCCGTGCTGGTGCCGCCCATGTCGAACGTCAATATTTTGTCGATGCCGGATTGCCGGGCCTTAAAGAGGGCACCCATGACACCGCCTGCGGGACCGCTAAGCAAACTGTCCTTCGGCTGAAAATCATCCGCGGGAAGCAATCCGCCGGCGCTGGACATCACCTTCAGATCGGCCGAAACCAACACCGTACGGATCTTGGAAATGTATTGGTGAATGATCGGATCGAGATAAGCGTTGACGAGTGCCGTCTCGGCCCGGGGAAGTATTTTGATCTGTGATGAAAGTTTCGAGGAGAGCGATAAGTATGAGAAACCAGCGCTTCGCAGGTTTTGTTCCATTCCAAGTTCGTGGACCGGGTTGGCATAGCTGTTCAGCATTGCGATAGCAATGGATTCGATTTTATTTTTTTGTAGACGAGTGATGAGCTTACCCTGTTCGTCTGCGTGCTCAGGATGCAGCACGTTTCCGTTGGCTTCGATGCGTTCGTCTATCTCGATCACATCGGTGTAGAGTGGGTTTTCTTTGTTGATGGCAAGTGCAAAAAGATCCGGGCGTTGCTGGTTGCCGATCAGTAGCAAATCCTTAAAACCCTTTGTAACGAGCAGCGCCGTGCGCGCGCCCTTTCGTTCCAGCAAAGCATTGGTCCCGCGGGTAGAGCCAAGCTTCATTTCGATAGCTGGAAACGTATCGTGCAGGCCGGTTTGTGTGATCCAGCGTGCGGCGAAAACAGGAACTTCTTCGCCCGTGAATAGTTCGGCAGTTTCGATTGACAAACGTTCTGTCAACGGCTTGTCAAGCGATATTTTTTGCTGCGAGGGATCATACTGTGTGATCGTTCGAATTTCTTTTCCACAACGAAGGCCCATTCCCTTTAGAAAGTCTGCGGAGACTGCTGCCGGCAGATGTACCGTGATGTTGTTCCCCTCTGCGCGGCCGATTCGTACCCGCAGCACGCTGCTGCTCAAAACTTTCAGCCGTATCAGTTCCCCAGCCGGTGAAAGCGCGATACAGTCAGTGAAGGTTCCTCCCGTATCGATCCAGATTTTCCACGCCGTTTTTTTCATGAGCAGAGTCGGGTTACATCAAATATCGCACGAAAGCGTAAAGACCCAATACCAGCAAGGCGATGCCGGGAATCTTTTTCAACCATGAACTATGTTGAAATTCGGAGATCACTTTCTGCGCCAGGTAGGCCATCAACACCAGGATCACCAACACACCCATCGAAGTCCCGAAAACATAACTATGAAGACGGAGGGGAGTGCTCAATTCGATCCATCCCTGGCCGTTCAGGTAAGCGGTGGTGCCAATCCAAAACGGGATGGCCAGCGGGTTGAGGATGCTCAAGATGATGCCCCGCCGGAAACCGCTGTTGTTGAATTT
>CBIHQM010000489.1:0-4738 GCA_966211885.1 uncultured Chryseolinea sp. | reverse complement strand
CATCGGCGATCTCCTCAATACCAAACCCGCAAAGAATGCGCAACGACAATCCTACCTGCGCCTCGGCAGGGATCACCGGGTGACACACAGCAAACATCATCTGCAGTTGGCTGTCGTTTATGTTTTGTGGCGACAGATCGATCTCGTTCTCCGCCGATTCCTCGGCACTATTTTTTATGGCCGGGGCAATCTTACTGTCGTACACGTGACTGCGCTGCAAATACGTTTTGGCTTTGTTCCGTGCCACATGATACAGCCATGCGGTTGGGTTAGGAGGGACCCCACCGACGCCCCACGATTGTGTGGCGGTGAGAAAAGTGTCGCTGGCAATGTCCTCCGCCACTTCGATCTGGTCAAAACCAAAGCGTTTGCTGAGCACGGAAACAATTTTCCGGTACTCGATCCTGAACAAATGCGGTATCAATTCGCCGTGCTCCATAAAAAAAAGCGCCCCGCAAAAACGGGGCGCGTCCAAATTTATTTTTTATCGTGCACCGAAACCACCTTGCGCACCTCGACACTGTTGCCCGCGCCACCTAAAATAGGACACTCTTTCGCCATGCGCAAAGCATCCTCAAAGTCAGTCGCCCGAACCGAAATAAAGCCCGCCAGCGATTCCTTGATGTCCACATAAGGCCCATCGGTCACCACGCTGGGGTGCTTCACCACTTTCCCTTCCGTAGAGAGTCCCGTGCCCCCCACAAACTTGTTCTGCGCAGCAATACCCCCCACCCAATCCTGGTATTGTTTCATATAGACCTGCATTTGTTCAGGTGAAGGCTGGATTTCTTTGGTGAGGATATCGAGTCGGAATAGTAATACGTATTCTTCCATGTTGTCTGAAATTTTGAAGTGTAAGATAGTTAAAATCAGGAGCCAGGAGTCAGAATTCAGGAGCCAGAATTCGATAGCCCACCCGCGCCCTTGTTGGTGTTCTTCACCAACAAGAATTTGAAACCGCCGTTTCAAAATTGCAACGGTCGTTTCGCGCCCATTGCTTCAAGGGTGTCGCGCAAATTCGAACGCGTCGTTTTAATATTGAATATTGAATGGGTCGCCGCACGACGATCATCCCGGTTGGTGTCTTCATAAAACGGGAAGATTTTTGGCCACGCCCCCAATATTTTAAACAGCGGCCAAATGCGACCACCACACCCTCTTGTTGGTGTCCCACCAACAAGAATTTTGAACACCCCATTCAAATATTTCAACCCGTCACTCCGCGCCCATCAATCCATCCCCAGCGTCACGACCCCGCCGGCCGGCCATCCCGTTTCCCCACCAACGGCACATAATTCAACAACACCACCCCACTCTTAAAATTTTTCACCGAAGTCAACGTCAGGTCCAGCATACGCGTCATTCCCTTGAACGCCGGCGTGCCATCGCCGAGTGCCACCGGATCAAGCATGAATTGATAGGAGTCAATGAGTCCCTTGTCAGCCAATTGCGTTACGACACTCCCGCTACCCAGGATGGTGATGTTCTTGTCGCCCTGTTTTAGTTTTTGTACGAATGCTTCAATGTTCTCGCTCACCAGTTGGCTGTTGTTCCAGGTTGCTTTTTTCAGGGTACGGGAGAAGACGATTTTTTTTGAATTGTTCATGCCCTCGGCCACAGCCGGCACGCTTTGTTTAGCTTGCTCGGTGGGCCAGTAGCGCATCATCATTTCGTAGGTCACGCGGCCGAACATGAGCACGCTTTCTGTGCTGGCGGCATTGGAGGCAAATTCGCTTTCTTCCTGGCCGTGGCGATGCCAGCTGATGTCGTCGTCGAGGCCTTTGTAGTAGCCGTTCAGGGTGATGAAATTGAATACAGATAAGTGTCCCATGATGTGTTTGTTTTAGTTTTTAATAAATGTTTATCAATCCCTTATCAAATGAGAAAGGCGGAATGGGACAACGGAGGGGAAATTTTTTTAAGAAATTTCCAAAAACCTGAAATTCAACGCGAAATGGCGGCATTGACGGAATTGAAAGATGGCCTCAGTCACCTTTATTCATGACAAAGGGCGCGTGCGGAATGTTTATAATTCGCTTATCTTCCCTTTAAAAGCTTCTGAAAAATACACCCATGGAATCGCCACAGCAACCCCTCATTTCCCACGCCGAACCGATCCTTCCCGTGGCCGACATCACGGCCACCGTTGACTACTGGCATGAAGTGTTGGGATTTCCGGAAAAGTGGACCTGGGGTGAGCCACCCAATCACGGCGGGGTGCGCTGGCACGGTGCGCACATACAGTTCACGCTCAATCCATCGCTTGCCGCAGTTTCGGGAGCACAGGCCATTTTCATTGTCGCGCGGAACATACAGGCCTTGTATGCTTTGCATCAATCAAAAAATGTAGAGATCGTGGCCCCGCTCGAAAACAAACCGTGGGGCATGTCGGGCTACATCGTCCGCGAAAGGAACGGGTACTACATCAACTTTGGTGGGGCGTTGACCGGTGGTCACGAACACCGTCACGGGCATGCACCTGTGCCGATGCGCATCGTTCACCGCAGCCCGACCCCGGCAGAATATTCACACCTTTGCATCGCCGTGGGCTGGTCGAAGGCGGCAAACCCGGAGGGGGTGCCGGCCATCCTGGCGTCGCTTGTGCATGCCGTGGTGGCCGAACATGCGCTTACCGGGGAAGCGCTGGGTTGCGCATTGTTGATCGGCGACAACGCCAGTGTCTACTATGTCAAAGACGTGATGGTGCATCCCGACTGGCAGCACCAGGGCGTGGGCACAGCCCTGATGGAGGGACTGGTCCAATGGTTCGACGCCAATGCACCACACAACGCGCTGGCCACCCTCATCACAGGCGAAAACCTGGCGCAATTTTACCAGCCCCTGGGATTTACACCCGCATTCGGCATGATGCGCTGGTCGAGGAAACCGGGAGCAGAGAAAGCGTAGGAGGTTGACAACCCGCCCATAGAAATGGGAGGGGTGTTGATAGCGGGGTTGGGTTGGAGTCAGTGTGGAAAGGAAGCAGGCGGCTTCAGACTTTTTGCTTCAGATATTTTCGCTTCCACACTTTATACCAGTGCTTGTTTTTTGGATAGCTGCGATGGGGCGTGGCATTGTTGCATAACAGCGCCACGAAAAAAAGGATGAGCACGCCGCTCAGCACGGGGCTGAGCACATACCAGAAACCCAACGCCTGGATCTTCGCCGACCCAATGTTGGCGATCAGGGCCGTTGCCCCACCGGGAGGATGAAGGGTTTTGGTGATCTGCATAAATACAATGGACAATGCCACCGACAGGGCCGACGTGAACCAAACATCACCGGGAACAACCTTGTGCACCAGCACCCCCGTGAACGCACAAATCACGTGACCCCCGATCAGGTTCCGGGGCTGCGCCAGCGGACTGTTGATGATGCCATAGATCAACACGGAAGAGGCGCCAAAAGAACCGATCAGGAAGAGATTGTCGATGGGAGCCAGGTTGCTGTTGAGCCAGCCGATAACGGCGATGCCCAGAAATGCGCCGACAAACGTCCAAAGATGCTCCTGGAAATCGACGAGCGTCTCCTGGTAAATGATCCGGCGGGCCTTAAAAATGTGGCGTTTCACCTTTCTTTTCACGGCCGCAAAGATGCGTGAAAAAAATAGGCGTCGCGACTAGGGGTTTATACGGATACGATGACTTTGGATGGGCGCTGGACCCAGGCAAAAAGGATTTGCCATCTATAATTTTGTCCCTTGAATCATGATGGATGTTTTTATGGACTGTTCCTTCAAATGCAAAAATTTCTTTCGTTCCTCATCGTGTTTGAAGTTTTCAAAATCTTGTTCGGAGTCAAATTCCGCGAGGTGAATTTCGTAGGGCTGCTCGATCTGGTTTTCGATAAACATGTCCGGCGTTGGTCTGACCCGGAACAGCAGTCGCCCGTTGTATTTTGAAATGGTGGGGATGGCTACCTTCTCAAATTCGTCGAAGACTTTTTCTTGCCCTTTGATGATGTAAATAAGTTGCGTTACGAAAATCATTTCTGATGCTTTTGTGAGGAGTATTTTTTGGTAACCGGGGAAATCAAACGCAGGAAGTGATCCCGCGTGAAATGCAAACTCCCGTCTTCATAATTACCAGATTTTGAACGATAAATCAAAAGCTATCTCCGTAAAATCGACTGGGATCGCCACGGGACGTCTAGGCATGGCAGATTTCGGCGCTCGCGTTAGGGTGCGATAACCCAAGCAGGGTGGTGGTTTGTCAATTAAAGGACTGCCGGAATTCCAAAGGCGAAAGGTTGGTTTTTGTTTTGAACAACTTGCTGAAAGACTGGGGATGTTCAAACCCCAGGGCATAAGCGATCTCGCTCACCGACAAATCGGTGGTGGATAGCTTTTCTTTTGCCTTTTCGATCAGCTTCTCGTGGATGTGTTGTTGCGTACTCTGTCCCGTCAACACCTTCAGCAAGCCCGATAGATAGTTGGGGGATACATGTAGTCTATCGGCGACGTATTGAACGGTGGGCAATCCCTTGTTCATTGACGCTTCATCATTAAAATATTCCGTAAGGATCTCTTCCAGACGGCTAAGGATCTTATGGTTGGTGATCTTGCGGGTTATGAATTGACGCTGATAGAATCGCTCGGCATAGTTGAGCAACACTTCCAATTGCGCGATGATGATGTTCTGACTGAATTTGTCAATGTTCGAATGATACTCCTGCCGAATGTTTTGCACAACGCCCGCCATGGTCGCTTCTTCTTTGTCAGAGAGAAACAGCGCTTCGT
>CBIHQM010000488.1:0-4771 GCA_966211885.1 uncultured Chryseolinea sp. | reverse complement strand
GATGTCCCCAGATCCAGGAGCGTGAGGTTGTACAGCGTACAATAGGAATACAAGACTTCGATGAGGAATACCACCGGGCTGAGATGGTCATAGGCGCTATCGTGGGCCGAATAGAAATTATACAACACGCGATCGTTGACCACGATGGAAATTCCTGCTGCTGCGAGTTGATCGTCCTGGTACACGCCAAACAAAAGATAGCGTTCGGGAAATCTTTCTGCCACCCGTCGGATCTCTTCCAGGGTCATGGAAAGCGAATAGCCTTTTTGGTTTCGGCTGGCCAGTATGAAGTGGTAGATCGTGTCCAACTGGTCGGATGTCAACTGGCGGCATTCCAGCGCGGAGGCCAGGGCTTGTTTGAGTTTCCGTTTTTCCCAGGGGTCGAGATGTTCTTCAAATTTTCCATCCACAGGAATAACCGCACCCGTCTCCGCGTCGGTCGCGCGATAACCAAGGTTTAGGAGGAATGTTTGAAGCAGGGCTTCGCGGCGGGGAGCATAGGAAGCAGGCGAGTGTTTGATCACTACCTTGCGAACACCCGCCTTTTTGATCTCGCCGTCAACAAACAAAAGAAATTCAAATAAAACTTGAGGGGGCAGATCGTCTGCACAATCCACTGAACCAAAGGGCGCGCGCAACGGGCTTTGTGCAACATTTTCTTCTACATAAAAATGAATGCCTGCCACGGCCTTTTTTTCTTTTGACTGGATCACAAAAAAAGAATGCCAGCCCGACGGCGATTGCAGCAGCCGGTATGGTGCGGTGTTGAATAGCGATTCATCAAAATCGAGGCTGATGTCTGCGGGTAGCGGGCCGTTGTGAAAAATGAAATCTCCCAATTAATACGGTATTCCTAGGCGTTTATAAATAAAATGCATGAGCCACGCCGGTCCGATGAGCAGGAATTGTATGTCTTTCAAAAAGGAGGGCTTTTTGCCTTCCACTTTGTGGCCGTAGAACTGACCAACCCAGGCCACAAAGAAAATGACCAGGCTCACCATCCACAGCGGCGCAAAGTCGGCGCGCACAATTAACTGGATCACGAACAGGCACAGCAACCCAAACAGGGCCATGCCAATGCTCAAAGGTATGGAAAGCGTCACATAATACAGAAGCACCAGCACCAGGAGCACCCCAGCCCAATTCGCATACGGGTTACCCCACCCCAGCACCGACTGCACGGCCTGCGAAGGGATGGAGGCGATGAGCCCCACGACGCTCAAAAAGATCAGGGGTACACAGATCCAGTGAATGGTCTTGTTGGTGACGTCCTGGTGGCTTTCGCCGTACTCGTTCAAAAGCAAGTCGATCTTGCGCATAACTTTTGGGGTTTGTCACACCAATTTACGCCAATGCTGGGTTTTTTCAAACGATTGCAGACTAGGCAACGACCTTCGTTTTCACACTCGCCCACTTCTTGATTTGCCAGTGGATCCGGCCCGTGGTGAGGTGTTTTCCCTCCACATCGTGAATTTTCACTTCACAGGTAACGACAACGGCCTCTTGTTCGTTGAGAGGGGCGGTGATGTGCTGGGCGATCCACTCGGGTGTTAACGCGAACTCGGCCACGGCGTCCATCTTGCCCTGGTAGTGATATTCCATTTCCAGGCGCTGCATGATGACGCGATAGGTGTCGAAGCCCAGCCGCGAGATGAGCAGAAACCCGGTGGCGTATTCCGACAGCGTGGCCAGCGCGCAGGCGTGAAGCCCACGGATGTGATTAAAATTTTTCCGCTTGTAGGGGATGCTGATCCGGACGCGGTAATCTTCAATGAGCGTGACCGTGAACGCATGGGGCTTGTTGAAAGGGATCATGCGGAGCAGGCCTTGGTTGAGGACCCACAGGTGAAAAGACGAACGTTTTGCGCGCTCCAGGTATTTGCTGATGTTCATATGCGAAAAAATTGACCTCGGAAGTTAGCTGAAAAATATATTCCTTTAATAACCCTTTCTGTCATGAAGAAGCCCTTTCTGTTGTTCCTGCTGTTGGCCCTCGCCATGCCGCTCTGTGCGCAAGTGGAGGCATTGGAACAGCAGCTAAAGGACATGCCCCGCGACACGCAACGGGTGAATTTGCTAAACCGCCTGGCCCGCTTGCACTACAACACGGCCCCGGAGCGCACCCGCTATTTCTCAGGACGGGCCCTAACCTTAGCCGACTCCCTTCACTACACGAGGGGTTTGGCGGAGGCCTATAAAAACGAAAGCCTGCTGCTTCGCTTAAAAGGGGAAAATGCACGCGAACTGGAAACCTTGCTGCGCGCATTGCAATTGTTTCAATCGCTCAACGATTCGCTCAGCATCGCACAAACCTACACCGACATGGGCGCGGCCCATCACCAGGAAGGCGACTTCAAAGCCGCCCGCGACCAATACATGAAGGCCCTCGACATGCATCGGGCCTTCCACAACAAGGAAGGCATCGCGCTGACGCTTCGCAAAATCGGTGTCCTGGAAATGGACATGGGAAATTATGCCCAGGGCCTGGAGGCGTTCGACCTTGCGCTGAAGCTCGAGCGCAAAAACCACAACCCCGAGGGCATTGCCAACTTGCTCAACAATTTGGGCGTAGCCTATTATGAAAAGGGCGATTACGCCAAGGCATTGCAATATTATGACTCATCGCTGGCGCTGTTTCGCGAGACGAACAACATGAACCGGTTGCCGGCAGCCTATCACAACCAGGCCCGCGTGTACCTGGCACAAGGCAATATGGAGCGGTCCCTGCAACTGGCCAGCCTAGGTCTGCCCATCGCGGAGCAAACCGACAACCGCATGGCGTTGCTGGAGTCCTACCAACTGCACACCGACATCTATGCGGCCCGCCAGGACTACAAAAAAGCATTCGACTATCTGCAACGCAGCGAAGTGTTGAAGGACTCCCTCGTCGGCGCCCGAAGCCGGATCCGCTATGCGCAATTGAAAACCCTGATCGAGACCGAGCGCAAGGAGCAGGAGATCGACTTCCTGAAACAAGAGCGCGCCTGGACGCTGTTCCGGCAAAAGATCGCCTATGCTGGCCTGGCGTTGGCGTTATTTGTGGGGGGCATCGTCATCTACTATCAACGCAACACGATCCGCACCAAGAAAGAGCTGCTCAAGAAAAACGACCAGGTGCATGCCGCGCGACAGGCGTTGCTCACGCTGGAGCTGGAGAATAAGAAGCTGCAGGAAGGCCAACTGCAACGCGACCTGGAGTTTCGACACAAGGAGCTGCTCACCTACACACTGAATCTCGTGCAGAAAAATACCATCATGGAAAACCTTCGCGAAGGGATTCACGAACTGTTGAGCACCAGCGACAAGAATTCCAAAGCCAAGATCTCCAAACTCATCAAGGTGATCGACTACAGCCTGGAGACGGAGAAGGATTGGGATGAATTCAAGATGTATTTCGAGAAGGTGCACTCTTCTTTTTTCGAACGCCTCAAACAGCAATACCCCGACCTAAGCCAGAGCGACCTGAAGCTTTGCTCGCTCATCAGCCTCAACCTGAGCATGAAGGAGATGGCGGAGTTGATGGGCATTTCGCCCGAGAGCGTGAAGATGGCCCGGCACCGGTTGCGCAAAAAACTGAATATTCCCACCGAAGAGAACCTGGCCGATTTTGTGGCTTCCTTTAAAAATAGCTGAACATCAATTACTTGTAAATTCTGTAAACCAATTGTATACGACCTTTTCTCAGGGCAACGCCAACTTTCTTTGCGGTCATCCAGTAGAAGGATGCAGAAACTAAATCCCTTTCAACCAATCTTATTTCTGTTATGACCGAAAGACAAATTCTTCTCGTAAAGAACTCGTGGAGCTATGTGGTGATCAACGCTGAGGAAGCCGGCGAACTTTTCTACAGCCGCCTCTTTGAAGTGGCACCCGCAGTGAGGTCCATGTTTAAACACGATCAAAAAGAGCAGGCCCGCAAGCTCATGAACATGGTGACTCTCGTGGTGACCAAACTTCAAAAGCTGGACGACATCATGAACGAAGTGAAGCTGCTGGCCCAGCGTCACGGAAAATATGGAGCGCAACCCGAGCACTATAAGGTGGTGGGCGAATGCCTGCTGTGGACGCTGGAGCAAGGCCTGGGTGACAAATGGAACCCGGAACTGCAAGAGGCCTGGACGACGGTGTATGTCACGCTATCGTCGGCCATGATCAAAGGACAGTTGGCTGCGGCCTGACCGGGTTCGCTACGGCCCACCCCGTCAGAAAAAAAGAATCTCTCGAAAAAAAACCTCTCTAAATAACCCTCCTAAGCCTGCACGGGAAATAGTCCTGAGTCCTTAGTCTTTAGTCTTTAGTACTAATGACTAAAGACTAAGGACTCAGGACTATTTCCCTGTACAGGCTTTTTATTGCTATGAAAAAGAAATTTAACTTCCTCGACCTCGTATTGATGCTTCCTGCCTTAATCGCATTAATTTACGGCATCATTTCAATTCACTAAGGCATGAAAAAAGTAATTGTACTCGGTGCCGGCCTCGTTGGAAAGGCCATGGCCATTGACCTTTCTAAAAACTTTGACGTTACCTCGGCCGACATCAATGAAGAGGCACTCGGCTTCGTGGCGCAACACGGCATTAAAACCCAAAAGGTGGACTTCACCAACCTAACCCAACTGGCCGCAGCCTTGCAGCCGTTCGATTTGGTGGTGGGCGCCGTGCCCGGATTCATGGGACTGCAAACCGTGCGCACCGTGATCGAAGCCGGCAAAAACATCGCTGACATTTCCTTCTTTCCGGAAGATCCGTTCCAGCTGGATGAACTGGCAAAA
>CBIHQM010000487.1:0-4800 GCA_966211885.1 uncultured Chryseolinea sp. | reverse complement strand
ACCGTTCATGATCTCCTTCCCTCTTTGCACAGCTCCACGCCAGACACAAAGAGATCGCGACGGTTACTCCGATGATGATGCGTGACATAAGGCCCGTTCTATTTTAATTGAACTTAAAGACACTCAACAGGAGGATGGCAAAAAACATGACCAACTGCACGGCGTGGAAGATCGACAGGTTCCGTTTTATTTTTTTGATCTGCTGGGCAATGCCGGCGCCAGTCTCTTGCAGGATTTTCGAAAGCTTCGATCCCTGTCCTCTCCGGATCAACAGGCCGTTCAATATGGTGATCAAGACGATCGGAACTTTCACTCTCAGCCACACCTGCTCACCAAACACACCGTGTGTAAACGCCATCATCCCCACGGCCGTGATGATGATGAGCAACATGCCCACGCCCATCAGCACAGGGAATTTGGACACGGCCTGCCATATGGCCAACCCCTTGGGCGGATCCAGTTCATATTGTCGCCAAAATTGATTGACCGCTAAATAGTCGGCCACCGTGGTACCGATAAAAAGAATGATCCCCGTGATGTGAAACAAGAGGAAAGCGTGATAAAGGGTTTGTGTTGTCATGGATGTATGATTTAATAAGCTATATCAATGATCGATCGAAACGTGCGCACGTCGTTGACAATGCGGAGCATGTAGTGTGCAAGGTCTGCGCGGTTGATGCTAAAGGGTTTCGCGAGGTGTGTGCCAACGGCCACCCTATACTTTCCGGTAAGCGGTTTGTCTTTTAACATGGGCGGTCTGATAATAGACCAATCCACAGCGCTGGCCAGCACCGTCTTCTCCATGATGCGCAAGTCGGCAAACGGGTTTTTCAAAATTCGCTGCACGACCTGTTTTGCCAGGAGCCGGATAAAAAATCCCATCTCCTTATAAGTATAGAGCGCGCTCGCCGAAAGACAGATCAGGCGCGTAACGTTTGCCTGGTGCATCGCCGCCAGGATGTTCTCCATCCCTTTCGAATAAACCGTCGTCGGCTGGAGGTCCCGCCCAACTCCGAGACAGGAAACGACTGCCACTTTGCCCACCATCTCTTTTTCGAAACTGGAAAGCTGCAGCACATCCCCCTTCACAATCGTTAAGGCATCGTGCCGGAGCGTGAACCCCGCCGGGTTGCGCACCACGGCGGTGACGGCAAATCCACCTTCGAGCGCCTGGATCACCGCTTCCCTGCCCGTACCGCCCGTGGCGCCGAAAATCAAAATGCTGTCCATAAAAGGCTGTTTTTTATTACGTTTTCGTCGTAAAACGCCTAAATGTACAACGGTTTCGTATGTTTACAACAGGTTCGTATAAATTATTTTACATTTGCTACGAAACCGTATCAATTTTTAATGGAGAAAACGATTGAATTGGTCAACCTGTGGGGGGCCTTTGCCACACAACACCCGGACGCCAGCATCGAAGATTTTTGCCGCCACCTCCTGATCCACAAGCGGGAAAGCGAAAATAAGGGGCCGTTGCTCGGAGGCGTGGTGCCCATGCACACCGATGGGATGCTCATGAAACTGATCGGCCGCATCCATAAGCTCCATGTTTTCTATGCCTCGGCTGCGTTCAATGGCACACCGCTGGGCCAACTGGAAGAGTTCGGTCTCCTGGCAACGATCCAGCAACGCGGCAATCCAAAAAAATCGGAATTGATCTACAGCAACCTCCTGGAACTTTCGAGCGGAACCGACATGGTGAACCGCCTGAAGAACAAAGGGCTCATAAAAGAATTTGACGACAAAGACGACAAGCGCTCAAAACGTTTGTCGCTCACCCCGCTAGGGGAGAAGACCATGTCGATCTGCATCCATCGCGTGTTGAAGCTGGCCCGGATGATGTTGTATGAAATGACGGAAGATGATAAGCAGTTGTGTATTCAGCTATTGAAACATATCGAGATCAAGTTCTCGGGGTTGGTGCAGAAACATAAAGGGGAAACGTTCGACGACATCTTCAAGGAGTTGGTTGGAGAGCATGAAAAAATAGAGCCTCCAAAAAAAGGCATGAAGTGATCACGCGTATGTAAAGCGCAATGTCTGCAAATCGATTTCAAAAAGTTTATTAAGCCTGGTTCTTCATAATAGAAGACAATATTTTCTTCAGGCTACCCGACGAACTCCAGGGTTTCATATGCTGTATGAGATTGTCGGGCACGGTGGATTGATTGGCTGACACCAGTTCATAATACTGCTCCAACAATTTTCGCAGGTTGGTGATGGATCCGTCGGGCAGTCCCAGAAGTAGCCTGACCATGAGGCGTTCGAGCTGTTGATTGTGATAAGGTGAGATATTCATCAGGTTCGAAGCCACGAGGTCGGTGAACCGCTTTAGCGGTGCGAACTCGATGGATTCATGCTTGCCAAGGATATCGCCAATCGACGCCGCATCCACATGTTGCGTTGCAACGCCCCTGGACCACAGCTCGGCGGCAAAGGACTGAATAGTTTTATCTGCGCAGAGCATGCAGGTGGCGATGAACAGGTGGCCCGTTTCACCGTAGGCGACACGCAGAGGTATCAACGCCTCTATCGCGCGGGTCACAAGATGCTGATGGCCACTCTCCCAAAAATTAGGATACTGCAAGGCAATCGCCATTACTTCAACCAGCACAGGCTCGGGATTATTGGGCATCAGATAGAGAAGCCTGGCAATGTCATGAAATTCAAACATTATATAATCCGCCCTGAAATCGATGCAGTCATAAAGTGTGGGTGATGCGGGAACTTCCTCCTGCTGCTGGCCGCCCACAAATTTCGAGATTAATCCCCCCACCAGTGTCTTGGGCTTGTTCTCTACCTTTCTTTTCTCAAAGTCGATTTGAAACTTTTTCCGCTGTCCCTCACGGGCGACAGGTTTTTGGGCTTTGTGGTCGTACTCGTTAAATGTGTACGTCTCCACATACGACCTCCAGGGGAATTGTCCTTTAAAATATTTCTGCGAAACCGTCACGCCTCGAAGATTTTCAAAGGCATTGTAGATCCGTTTTTCTTTTTTTGCAACGCTGCCTGCCATCCAAACCGCGGGAAGGTTGAACGGCTCCTGGGGCGAAAGACCGGGCGTGAAAAGAAACCGGAGAATGTTCCGGACCTCTCCGTTCAGCGTCCGTTCTAAAATGGGAAGACATTCTTCCGCCGTCGACAGATCGCAGCGGGAAACGGCTACTTGAAAATCAAATGGATCAATGACTTTTCCGCTTTCTTCATATCGTTTCAGCCGGTCCACGAGCACCTCGGGAAAAATGAAAGCCGGTTCATGCGTTGGGGTTGACAAAAGCGGCAACGTATCGTTGGTCTCGATTTTTTTTAATGCCAATAACAACAGCCTTTTGTGCGGGGTATAAATCGGCGAACTTCCAGTAGGCCGCCAGTCCTTTAGCGCAGGAAGTTGAAATTGATAACCGCGATATTTTTTTTTGTTGGCCTGGTCGACACTCAAGAACGGGTTGTACAAATCCATCAACGATTTGGCATCCGCTGGGTGTCGATCGATGAGCAACAAGGCATAGTTGATAAAAAATGTCGCCAGCAAGTGGTCGAGGTAACCAGCAGCCGCGCCTCCGCCAACCATCACGGTCTGGAGCGCGCTCTTCAAGGCAGGTTCCAGCTTTCCAATGACATCGCCGCGAACACCATGATCCAACCGGATCAATGCAGCGGGCAACAGATCGATGTGATGGGTTGAATTGTTGTCGAACGCTTGACTGGCCAGGAAGATCAACTCATCGATCGTATCGATCTCCGTTATCGCGACACGCTCTTCCACAACCAACCCTCCTGGGGATGACGGCTCTACCCGTGGCACTTCGGAGTCCGGCACCAGGAATGCTGCCAGGTTGTTTTTTGCATCCACCAGCAACGCTTGCTTATAAGGGAGAAGCGTCTGCTGAAGCATTTCTACGTGGGCTTGACCATATTTCTGTATCAGCTTGGAAGCTTTTGTCTGAATATCGCCCTCCGTATGCAGAAAAGCCTGGCAAGCCAGCACGCAGATTTCATTGCGCAGCGATACCTGTTTCTTTGCCAGTTTGTCCAGGACGACCAAGGTCGAGCTCAGAATGCTCTTGGTTTCCGACGCCAGCAACAACGGCACGTTCTCGAGAAAAGCCCGGGACTGAAAATCTTTTTCATCGACGATTTTTTTTATCGCATTCAAAGCGGCGTTGATGGGCTTGCTATGCTTTGCATTGATGGCATTGAGTATTTCGGGTTGAATGGCCAACAACTCATGGACATCCGGATCAAGCATGACGAACAATTCGGCAAACCATCCCGTCAGGAGCTTATTGAAATTTCGCGTCGTCGCCAGAATCGATTCCTTCAACAGCCGGGCCCGGTCGATTTTCCCTTCACGCGAAAAGATCGTCAGCCAACGCAGCCATTGACTTTCCTCTTTCTTAGAGTCGTCGCCAAAATGCATGTAGGAATTGGCAAGGTAAATCGTGTTCTCCGTCTCGAACAGGAACCAGACGTGTTCAGCGAGGGTGGCAGGATACTTCAGGAGATTTTCTGGCTTGGTCCAAGTCTTGTTATCCCGTGTTGTTTCAAAAAGAGCGTTCGGTAAAATCTTTGCAATCAGTTCGCGAGATGGTGTGGCGATTCCGTATTGCGACAACTTCATCACCCAATCGTAGGTGTATATATGAATCACAAATTCCTCAGCCGCCAAGCCATTTAAAAATTCGTTAAACCATTTCGGGCAATACCAGGGCAATATGTTGTCGAGACGTTGCGGAGTGAGCGACCACAGGTTGATGGCTGCTTTCTCAAAGTCTTTTTTTGAAAAACAAATAAACG
>CBIHQM010000486.1:0-4800 GCA_966211885.1 uncultured Chryseolinea sp. | reverse complement strand
GTGTGCTGATATGCTGGAGGAAAAAAATAGAACCAAAGCGGTGCCGGGTTATTTCGATACAGCCCCGGGTTTTGAAGATGCCGTGAAGGGAACGTACTCGTATATGCGTTCTTTTTATGCCACGGAAAGAGGCATGAGCCTTTCGGTGTTTGGCACCGACGAGTACACCAACGGATCCGATGGAAGTTTCAAGTTTGTGAACCAATACACGTCGCAGTTCGATTCGCGCGTGCCGATCGTCTCGGAGTTGTGGACCGATTTTTATCGTGGTATCAATACAGCCAACACGGTCGTCGACCGATCGGAAAGCATTGTGGGGCTCGATGCCACGCTGAAAACACAACGGGTAGCCGAAGTGAAATTCCTACGGGCACAATTCTATTTCATCCTCGTGCAATTGTTTGGGCCGCTTCCCCTGACGCTGCACGAGACCACCGCGGCCAGCACCGAAGCGCACCGCGCCAGTGTGACGGAAATTTATACCGCCATTGTCGAGGACCTGGAATTTGCCGTAGCCAACTTGCCCGCCACCCAACCCAACTGGGGACGTGCCACCAAACCCGCCGCACAACACCTGTTGGCCCGCGTGCACCTGACCCGCGCCACCATGGACCCCTCGGCCACGCCGCAGGATGAATACCAGAAAGCCGCAGATCTTTCGAACGAAGTGCTCACCAAATACTCGTTCAAGTTGCTGACGGATTATGCGAAAGTGTTCGAACAGGGCTCGGGTGAGATCAACGACGAGGTGATCTGGTCGGTACAATACACCAGCGACCCGCTGACAAACGGAGGCGGCAACAACGCCCACGTGTTTTTCCTGATGGAGTATGACGTACAACCCGGTATGATGCGCGACATCGCCAACGGCCGCCCGTTCAAGCGATTCAAACCCACCAACTACACGCTGGGCTTGTATGATCGCAGCAAAGACAGCCGCTACGACAAGAACTTCAAGCAGGTATATTATTGCAACAAACCCGGAACTTACACCATCAACGGCAAGTCCGTCACGCTGGCTACCGGCGACACCACCATGTGGCTCCCCGGCGTGGAGCTGGCTGCCGACGTGATCGCACAGAAAAACTACCAGGTGATCACCCCCTCGAAATACACCGAGAAGCTGTTCCCCGCGCTGCGCAAATACCTCGACCCGCTGCGTCCCGACGTGACCACCCTTGAAGGATCGCGCGACTTCCTGGCCTTCCGCCTGGCCGAGACCTACCTGATCCGCGCCGAAGCCCTGCTCCAGCTGGGCCAACCCGGCGCCGCCGACATGATCAACAAAGTGAGACGCCGCGCCGCCGTACCCGGAAAAGAAGCCGACATGGAAATTACCGATGGGGACGTAACGCTTGATTTCATCCTCGAAGAACGCTCCCGCGAGTTGTTAGGTGAACAACACCGTTGGTTTGACCTGGTGCGCACCAAGAAGCTCGTAGAACGCGTGAAGCTCTACAACACTCAGGCGAAAGACAACATCAAAGACACCAACGTCCTTCGCCCGATTCCTCAGGATCAAATCGATCGAACGACGAACTCCGACGGATCTGCGTTCCTCCAAAACCCAGGCTATTAATTGCAGGGTAGGTAATGACTCAAATAAAAAATGGGCTGCCCCTCAAGGCAGCCCATTTACTTTCCGAAAAATCTTTGCTTGCCCGCCGAAGCTTCAGCGAAGGAGGGCGCTCGCCGAAGCTTTAGCGAAGGAGAGGCGGTTAAAGCACAAGCCGAGCCCCCGAAGACTCCCGCACCACCAACTTACTCTTAATGATCCGGCTCTCCGGCTTCAAATCCGGATGCCGCATCTGGTTGATGAGGATCTCCGCCGCTGCCGCCCCCATATCATGTGCCGGATGATCGATGCTGCTCAAAGGGGGCTCCACGAACCGACACATATCCTCATTGTTAAACCCAAGAAACGCCACATCCTCAGGGATCTTCAAACCATTCTTTTTCATGATGTGCATCATCTCGATGGCCGCATAGTCATTGATGGCAAACACAGCATCGGGGCGCTGCGGCAGTTGCATGAGATAGCGCGTGTATTCTTCCACTTTGCCGCTGCCATAATGCGAGTGGATAATATAAGATTCCTTGACTGGCAGGTTGTGTTTTTTCAACGCGTCGAGATAGCCGAGGAGTCGGTTGCGGCTGTTGAATAAATGCTGGGGGCCGGCCACGAAGGCGATGCGCCGGTAGCCGCGGGTGATGAGGTGCTCGGTGCCCTCGAAGGCGATCTCGTAGTTGTCGGTATACACCTGCGAGGCGTGCACGTCTTCGCAGATGCGGTCGAAGAACACAATGGGGATGCCGCGTTCGAAGATGGGCTTGAAGTGGTCGGTGCGGTCGGTCTCGCTCGAGATGGAAACAATGAGCCCGTCCACCCGGCTGGAGACGAGCGAGTGCAGGTTGTTCTTTTCGGAAATATAGGATTCGTTGGATTGGCAGATCATGACGTTGACCCCCGCCATGTCGGATACTTTTTGAATGCCCCCCACGGCCCGCGCAAAGAAGCGGTTCACGGTTTCGGGGACGATCACGCCGATGGTGTTGGTCTTTTGTTGTTTCAGGTTTATGGCCAGCGCGTTGGGCTCGTAGTGAAGATCGTTGGCCAGGGCCATGATCTTTTGCTTGGTCTCCGGGTGAATGTCGGACCGGCCACTGAGGGCGCGCGATACGGTGGATTTTGAAATGCCCAGCATGCGGGCGATGTCTTTGATGGTGACCGTCTTTTTGTCCATGGAAAACTAGGGATGAAGCCTTAACAAATATAGAATTTTTCGAGACCGTTCCCGGGAACGGTCTCGAAAAAATATCTATAAAAAATCGGTCCAAAGCCGCTTGATTCATAGAAAAAATGCCAAAATTGGTGATATCAAACGATTCCGCTATGATTCAACCTTTACCCCCCGCTAGTCTGGTCGCTTTGAAATCCCACGGGAAGCACACCGAATTCCCGGGAATTTCTGTAGTTGCCAAAGACCAGGAAATGGAAATCTTGATGGACCGAATCGTGCAACACAACGATTACCCCGCTTTCCAACTCCTGTTCAAAAAGATGTATGCCCCGCTCTGTCAATTCTGTATGAAGTTTGTGAAAGCACGCGAAGTGGCAGAAGAACTGGTGAGCGATGTGTTTTATAACATTTGGAAAAACCGGAGCCGGCTTATCATCGCCTCGCCCAAAGCCTATCTTTTTGCTTCGGTGCGCAACAGAGGCTACGACCACTTACGTAAAATCAGAAATACCACCTTGTGTGACCTGGAAGAAGCCACCAACGTACCCGCCGGGATGGCCGACAGCCAGGATATGTTGGTATATGAAGAGCTGAACACCACCCTGGAGCAATCTATGGCAAGGCTCCCCAAGCAATGCCGCCTTATTTTTGCCCTCAGCCGGGAGGAAGGGTTGAAGTATAGGGAGATCGCTGTGCTGCTCAACCTCAGCGTGAAAACGGTGGAAACACAGATGGGACGGGCGTTGAAACACCTGCGCAGCACCTTGCCGCCCCTGTAAAAATCATATCACCCCCCATTGTAATTCAGGGTAAGCTCTCGCAAATTCGTCTTTCATTTGGAGTAGTATCACCATGGAAGGACTCACCACGAGAGATTGGTCTTTGATCGCCCGCTGCCTGAAGGAAGAGGCCAGCGAAAGCGATTTGGAAGAACTTCGTCACCTGGTGAAACGATATCCCGAATTGAAGACCGAAATGAAGAAAATGAAGCCCGACCTGCATCGCCGGAACCCCACCGGAGAACCGTTCGATGCCGACAAGGCCCTGGAAAAATTAACCAATCGTTTCCGGAATGAGAATTTGCTATGAAGCCCTGGCAGCTTTTCCGGAAATTTAGCCAACAGTGTAACACCCTCGTTTGTGAGCAGTATACTTGTATACCTTTACAGGGAAAGGACCCTCGACAAACGTCTTATATCTGATATCTGAACTAAACATATGACTGGACTTTTTGATTTGAAAGGAAAAACCGCGGTCGTCACAGGTGGCACCGGTGTGTTAGGCGCCGCTATGGCCAAAGGACTTGCCGACGCAGGCACCCGCACCGTGGTGCTCGGCCGCCGCAAACAAGCCGGCGACGACGTGGTGAAAGCCATACGCGATAAAGGACACGAAGCCATCTTCGTGGAAGCCGACGTGCTGAACGCCGACCAACTGCGCGCGGCAAAAGAAACCATCCTTTCCACCTATGGCACCATCGACATCCTGGTGAACTCGGCCGGCGGAAACATGGCCGGCGCCGTGATCGCACCCGACCAGACGTTCTTCGATCTGAAAATGGAAGCCTTCCAGCAGGTCGTGGCCCTGAACCTGGACGGCACCGTGCTGCCCACCCAGATCTTTGCCGACGTGATGGCCAAGCGCAAACAAGGCGTCATCATCAACATCGCCTCCATGGCATCCCTGAAACCCATTACGCGGGTGGTGGGCTACTCTGCTGCCAAGGCAGCGGTCGATAACTTTACACACTGGCTGGCCATCGAGATGGCCAAGAAGTTTGGAGAAGGCATCCGGGTGAACGCCATTGCCCCCGGCTTTTTTCTGACCGAACAAAACCGGAACCTGCTTACCAACCCCGACGGCTCCTATACCGCCCGGGGCGAGGCTGCCATAAAGCAAACACCGTTTGCGCGCTTTGGCCAACCCGAAGAACTTGTCGGCACACTCATCTGGCTGTGTTCCGATGCGTCCAAATTCGTGACCGGCGTAACGGTGGCGGTAGACGGCGGCTTAAGTGTTTTCTGTGGCGTATAATTTTTTTAACGTCATAAACGTAGCA
>CBIHQM010000485.1:0-4811 GCA_966211885.1 uncultured Chryseolinea sp. | reverse complement strand
GTCCAGGATACGATCCTGAAGGCGCTTACCTATCGCGACAAGTTTCGCGACAACACCAATTTGAAGGGATGGCTTTTTACCATCATGCGCAATACTTTCATCAACAACTATCGCAAAAATCAACGCACGAAAACTTCACACGACACCACCAAGGATCTTTACTTTCTGAATGTGGAGGAAGAGCATACCTTTAACCGGCCGCAGGAGAGCATGGAATTCATGGAGATCTGGAACAATGTGAACAACTTGAAAGAGGAGTTGCTCACACCCTTCAAGATGCATACCACCGGATATAAATATCACGAGATTGCGGCCCATCTGAACATTCCCATCGGCACGGTGAAAAACAGGATCTTTCACGCCCGAAAAGAAATTCAGAAACGCCTGCATGGCTATTGATTGACTTACCCTGCGGCGAAGCGTGCATTAATTTCCCGAAAGGGACTTCATATGAAGAAGCGCCGCATAGGCATTATCGGTTCGGGGTTTTCCGGAATTTCGGCAGCTTGTTTTTTGGCGGAAGCAGGGTTTGATGTTACCGTGCTGGAGAAAAATGATTCTCCTGGGGGAAGAGCGCGAAAATTTCATGCGAAAGGATTCACCTTCGACATGGGGCCGAGTTGGTATTGGATGCCCGATGTTTTCGAGTCCTTCTTCCAGCACTTTGGAAAACGTATCGAGGATTTTTATCACCTCGTCCGCCTGGACCCCTCCTATCGTATTGTTTATGGCCAGCACGACGCGCTGGATGTGCCCGCAGGCCCCGAAGCTCTCTACACCCTTTTTGATTCTCTCGAACCCGGCAGCGGTGAACAGCTGAGAAAATTTTTAGCGGAAGGTAAATTCAAATACGACCTGAGCATGCACGACCTGGCGTTCAAGCCCGGTCTGTCGTTTACGGAATTCTTAAGCATCGCATTGATAAAAGGCGTGTTCAAACTCCACGTGTTTGAATCCATCTCCGCCTACATCAAAAAACATTTCAATTCTCCCAAACTCATTCAGTTGCTGGAATTCCCGGTTTTGTTTCTTGGTGCCACACCGGAAAAAACACCGGCGCTCTACAGCCTGATGAATTATGCCGACATGGCACTCGGTACATGGTACCCCCTCGGCGGCATGCACAAAGTGATCGAGGGTATGGTGTCATTAGCCACTTCACTGGGTGTGAAATTTTTGTACAACAGCAACGTTGAGCAGTTGGAGATGAACACGATGAAGACGAAAGGCCTGGTAGCGAACGGCGCGTTTCAGCCCTATGACTACGTGGTGGCTGGCGCGGACTATCATCATGTGGAGCAGCATCTTTTGCCGGCACCGTATCGTCGTTATTCGGAAGCGTATTGGCAAAAGCGTGTGATGGCGCCTTCGTGTCTTATTTTTTATTTAGGTGTTCGTAAGCGAATTGACAACTTGCTACACCACACGCTATTTTTCGACGAGGATTTCAAACAACACGCGGCCCAAATCTATGACGATCCGCAGTGGCCCTCTTCACCGCAATTTTATGTCTCGTGTCCCTCCAAAACCGACCCTACGGTTGCGCCGGCAGGTTGTGAGAACGTCTTTATTCTTATTCCCGTGGCGCCCGATTTGAACGATTCGGAAGAAATTCGCGAGCGGTATTTCCGCATGGTGATGAAACGGCTGGAGATGTTGACGGGGCAGGACATTCATGAATCTATTGTCTTCCAGAAAAGCTATGCGCATCGCGATTTCGTTGCCGACTACAATGCGTTCAAGGGGAATGCGTATGGATTGGCCAACACGTTGCGGCAAACCGCTACGCTGAAGCCGTCGATCGTCAACAAGAAAGTGGACAACTTGTTTTATACCGGCCAACTCACGGTGCCGGGGCCGGGTGTGCCGCCGGCGATTATTTCGGGCCAGGTGGTGGCCCGGGAACTGATCCGGAAACACCAAGGTTTTCTAAATTAAACCGACTATGAAGGTGCTGTTCGACCAAGTTTCTCACCGCTGCAGCCGTTTCACCACGCAGGCCTACAGCACCTCCTTCTCGCTGGGCATCCGCTGCCTCGCCAGGGAATTGCAGGATCCTATCTACGCTATCTATGGGTTTGTTCGCTTTGCCGACGAGATCGTGGACACCTTTCATGACTTTGATAAACGCGCGTTGCTGGAGCGGTTCAAAGACGACACCTTTCGGGCCGTGCGGGAAAAAATCAGCCTGAATCCCATTCTCAATAGTTTTCAGTTTGCGGTGAACCGATACGGGATCGAAGACGAATTGATCGCCCAATTCCTGAAGAGCATGGAAATGGATCTTTACAAGACCACCTATGACGAACAGGCGTATGCGGAATACATCCTGGGTTCGGCCGAGGTGGTGGGCCTCATGTGCCTGCGCGTGTTCTGCCAGGGCGACAAAAGGATGTTCCACGACCTGAAACCGTTTGCTATGCGGTTGGGAGCGGCTTTTCAAAAAATAAACTTTCTGCGCGACCTGCAAGCCGATCATGCGGAGATGGGACGCGTGTATTTTCCGGGGCTGGACCTCAAACACTTCGACGAACCCTGCAAAAAACGAATTGAAGACAGTATCCGAAAGGATTTTGATGAAGCGGTTAAAGGCATAAAAAAATTGCCCCGGTCGGCCCGTTTCGGTGTCTATGTGGCGTATGTATATTACCTTGCGTTGTTTAGAAAAATAAAGAACACGCCGTCACACATGGTTATGCGCAGCCGCATTCGTATACCGAAACCCCAGAAAGCCACCCTCCTTGCCTATTCGTTTGTGAAACATCAATTGAATTGGCTCTGATGGAACAGGTGATCCTCGTCGATGAGCGTGACAACGTTGTGGGCACCCTCGAAAAAATGGAAGCGCACCGCAAGGGACTTTTGCACCGTGCTTTTTCCATCATCCTGTTCAACACCAAAGGCGAACTCATGCTGCAAAAGCGCTCCCCTACCAAATACCATAGCGCGGGCCTCTGGACCAACACCTGCTGTAGCCATCCCCTCCCGGACGAATCCATGGCCGATGCCACACGCCGGCGTTTGAAAGAGGAAATGGGCATCGACCTGCAACCGGAGTTTGCCTATAAATTCATTTATCGCGCAGCACTCGACAACAACCTCGTGGAGCATGAATATGATCATGTTTACGTGGGCACCTTTGACGGCGAACCCGTGGTGAACAAGGAAGAAGTGGAGGATTGGAAGTTTATGAGCCTTGCCCAATTGCGCGAGGCCGTGAAGCAGCATCCCGAGGCATACACGGCCTGGTTCAAGCTCATCCTCACCCATCCGGAGCTGAACAAAATCGCAGCCTGATCTTTCTTTACCGACGTCAATTTCTTATTTTAGGAGAGGACCAACCCTCACCCTCGTATGCGACATGTTTTATTCCTCCTGCTCCTGGCGACGCCAGGCACGATCGCTTTTGGCCAAAACAAAGAGCTCGACAAAAAATTAAAGGGATTCGACGCATATGTTGCCACTGTCATGCACGACTGGAGCGTGTCGGGCGTCGCGGTGGCCATTGTTTACAAAAATAAAATCGTGTTGTCGAAGGGCTACGGCTATCGCGACAAGGAAAAAAAGCTGCCGGTTACTCCCCAAACACTTTTCGCCATCGGTTCGTGTACGAAGGCGTTTACGGCCGCAGGGCTGTGTCTGCTGGAGGACGAAGGCAAGCTGGAATTGGACAAACCGGTGCGCGACTATCTACCCGATTTCAAATTACAGGATGACTATGTTTCGGCCAACATTACTTCACGCGATCTGCTTTGTCACCGTTCGGGTTTGCCGCGACACGACCTGCTGTGGTATGGTGCTCCTTTTTCAAGACGCGAACTATATGAACGACTGCAGTATCTCGAGCCCAGCAAACCTTTTCGCACCGCCTACCAATATCAGAACCTGATGTTTATGGTGGCGGGCATGGTGGCCGGGCAGGTGACGCATCAATCGTGGGAAGACTTTACACGCGATCGCTTGCTGATTCCCCTGGATATGACCTCCACCAACTTCTCTGTAAATGATTTGCAGCAAGCCCGCGATTTTGCTACGGGCTACAGCGTCCAAAACGATACCGTCAAAGTTATCCCCTATATGAACATCGACGCCTTGGGACCGGCTGGTGCTATCAATTCCTGCGCTGATGATATGAGTCACTGGCTGGTCGCCCTCATCAACGGCGGCCGTTACAACGGCAAAAAAGTCTTATCCGAAAACAGCGTACGTCAGCTTCAGACGCCTATCATGACCACTCCGGCGGAAGTACCCTTGCGTTATGACGAATCGTTTTACAACAGTTATGGATTGGGCTGGGTGATCACTTCGTACCGCGGCCACGTGCGGGTGGACCACGGTGGGAACATCGATGGTTTTTCGGCATCCACGTGTTTCCTGCCAAAGGACTCGATCGGTGTGGTTGTACTCAGCAATATGAATGGCACGCCGATGCCGGCGATCGTTCGCAACCAGGTGTTGGACCGGATGTTGGGTCTTACATTGACCGACTGGAACGGACGTCTTCTTGCCGACGAAAACAAGAACAAGGACTTGCAAGCCCGGGTGAAGAAAGAAGAAGACGACTTGCACCGTGTGAAGGACACCAAACCGTCGCACCCATTGGCAGCGTTCGCCGGCAAATTCGAGCACCCGGCCTACGGTGTGGTGGAGATCACCGCCGAGGGCAATAGTTTGAAAGCCGACCTGCACGGGTTGAAAACCGAGCTTGCCCATTATCACTACGATGTATTTCAGGCCACCGGTAAAAAGTATTTCCAATCCGAAAAATTCCAATTCATTACCGGCCTGGATGGATCGATCGATGCGATCCA
>CBIHQM010000484.1:0-4833 GCA_966211885.1 uncultured Chryseolinea sp. | reverse complement strand
CGATGCCATGGAAACTTTACCGTGGTGGTATTATTTGATCCTCGTGATTATTTACTTGGGGATAGTCGGATATGGAACGTCGGTCTTGTCGGCGCAGTTTTTTCTACCGGTGCGATACAAGGGCGACCAAGGCTCCAACAGCATTGCCATCACATTCGACGACGGACCGATCCCGGGCAATACCGAAAAAGCCCTGGAGATCTTAAAAGCGCGTGGCGTGAAGGCTGCGTTCTTCTGCATCGGCAACCGCATTGCCGCCCATCCTCAATTAACAAAAGAGATCCACACCGCGGGCCACCTGGTCTGCAATCATAGCTACTGGCATGCCGCCACATTCGATCTGCAGACCACTTCGCAAATAGCCAAGGAGTTGAACGATACCGACAGGGTCATCGAAGAGACCATTGGTGCTAGACCCACTTTCTTTCGCCCTCCTTATGGCGTGACCAACCCCATGCTGGCCTCGGCAGTGAAGAAAGGCGGATACAAAACCATCGGGTGGAGCGTGCGGTCGTTCGACACCGTGAGCAAGGACGCCGCCCTGTTGATGCAGCGCGTGACAAAATCCCTGAAGGGGGGCGACGTCGTGCTGTTTCACGACTACTGTGATATCACCCTGGACATCCTCCCCGCGTTCCTGGATCATGTGGCGAAACGTGGATTGAAAATTGTGAGGGTAGATGAACTATTGAACGAGCGAGCGTATGCGTGATACAAGGACAGCCATTCTTTTCAAAACATTGGGATTGCTCATGGGCATTGCCCTGCTGGTTTCCCATCCCGCGAAAGCGCAATACACCGGCTTCAAACCGGTAGCCGACCTGGCAGCGTTCAAAAAACAATTCGCCACCGAGTCAGCGAAAGTGTTGACCATCACCAGCAACTTCACCCAGGTAAAAACGCTGACGGCGCTCACGGAGACGATCACCTCCACCGGTAAGTTTTGGTTTCAACGCAGCAACCGCGTGCGCATCGATTATCAAAAGCCCTTTCACTACCTCATCGTGATGAACGGCGACAAAATGCTCGTCAAGAACGATCAGAAGGAAAACCGGATCAACGTAAAATCGAATAAGCTTTTTCAACAGGTCAATCGCATCATGATCGACTGTGTGCAGGGCACCATTCTCGACAGCAAAGATTTCACCACGAAAGTGTTCGAGAACGACAAAGGCTACTTGCTGGAAATGACTCCCACTTCAAAAGCCTTGAAGGAGTTTTTCCAAACCATCGTGTTGCAGGTGGAGAAAAAAGATTACACCGCCCGGTCCATCGAAATGAACGAACCCTCGGGCGACAAAACGGTGATCTCCTTCACCGACAAAACCTTAAACACCACCCTGGCCGATGCGCTGTTTTCTCTTTAGCATCGGCTGTCTGCTGCTCATGCGATGCGCCTCCGACTACAAGGGGCTGCAAGCAACAGCCCCCGATGATGCATGTGCGGCCAGGATCGTTCCCGCGCGTGTAAACACGTCGTGGTACGATGCCGATGTGGATGTGGTGGGGAGGCATATCAGTGGCTTGCTGCTGGTCAAACACATGCCCGACAGTTCCTACCGCGTGGTGTTCACCAACGAAGCCGGGGTGACGTTCTTCGACTTCGGATTCCTCACCAACGGCGACTTCAAAGTATACAATGCCATTCACCAGCTCAACAAAAAAGCGGTGATCCAGACCCTTCGGAAAGACTTTGAATTGGTTCTGGGGCTGCCGTTCCGCCAAGGGGTTTACCAGCGCTGGACGGAAGGAGAGGAGGTTTTCTTCGGGGTGCGGCAAAAAAAGGAAACCGCCTATTTTATTACCAGTAAAGATTGTGCTTCTTTGCGCAGGTTGGAATGGGGCGCTCCCCGGAAACGCAAGGTGACGGTGCAATTGCCGGGATCGCCTTATCCCTCGCCGGACATGCTGGAACTGAAGCACCACACGTTCAACATGCAGATTAAACTGGCACGTATCACAAAAGAATGATGTTGCTCAACGATTTTTATACGCTATCACATCACGAAGCCACTCCCGGCACCGTGAAAGCCACGCTTGCCCTCCGCCGCGACCACAAGATATTCGACGGTCATTTTCCCGGCCTGCCCATCGTGCCCGGAGTGTGTATGATGCAGATCGTGCGCGAACTGATGGAAGTCACCACCAAAAAAACCTTGCGCATCGCCGAAGCCGACAATATGAAGTTTCTTTCGGTGATCAACCCCGATCAGAACAAAGATGTGGAGGCCAGTCTTACCTATACCGAAGAGCCCGGCCAATGGGTAGTGAACGCCACGTTGTTTGCCGGCGCGGTCACCTTCTTCAAATTAAAAGCCACGCTGAAAATTGCCTGATGGAACCTGCAGCATTCCAAGCGTTAGCGAAGCAAAAGAAAGTATGCGTGCTGATACCGACCTACAACAATGAGCTGACGGTCGGCCAAGTGATCCGCGATGTGCTCGCCTATACCGACCAGGTGATCGTGGTCTGCGACGGAGCAACCGATACGACACCTGAAATCTTAAAACAATTTCCCCAAGTTGATCTTCTCAGCTATCTGCCTAACAAAGGAAAAGGATATGCCCTGCGTCAAGGATTTAAGCGCGCAGTGGAGATGGGATATGATTATGCTATCACGATCGATTCGGATGGACAGCATTTTGCCGTGGACCTACCTAAATTCATCACCGCATTGGAAGAACATCCGGCGGCGGTGATCATTGGGGTGCGCAACATGGACCAGGCCAGCGTGCCGGGCAAGAGCAGTTTTGGGCACAAGTTCTCCAACTTCTGGTTTTGGGTGGAGACCGGGCTGAAGCGCAACGACACACAAAGCGGTTACCGGCTCTACCCGGTGAAACTCTTAAAAAATACTTCATTCATCACGCGGAAATTCGAATTCGAGATCGAGGTGCTGGTGCGTTCGTCGTGGCGCGGCATCGAGATGGCGGAAGTGCCGGTGCGGGTTTTTTATGCTCCCCGCGAAGAGCGGATCTCGCATTTCCGGCCGTTCAAGGATTTTACGCGCATCAGCATTTTGAACACGTTTCTGGTCACCATCGCGTTGTTGTACATCCACCCCCGCGACTTCTTCAGGAGCTTTAAAAAAAAAACTTCGGTCAATTCGTCCGTGAGCAGCTTTTCGGCGAGCATGAAACCGACGCCGTCAAAGCCCTCTCGGTAGGCTTTGGCATTTTTATGGGCATTGTTCCTTTGTGGGGATTTCAACTGGTCATTGCCATAGCGCTATCGTTTGCTTTTCGATTGAACAAGGCGTTGGTCATCATCGCGGCCAACATCAGCATACCGCCCATGATCCCCATCATCCTTTTTTTGAGCCACTACACGGGCCGGATTTGGATGGGCGAGAAGGCACAATACCTCTCCTTCAGCAAGAACATCACGCTGGAACTGATGTGGCAAAATTTTTTCCAATATGTTCTCGGTGCCACTACGCTGGCTGTCGTGGCAGGTGTTATTTTTGGGGGATTGACCTACGTGGGATTGAAACTCTTTAAGCGTCGGCAATCCTGATTATGGCCCGGATCTTTCTTTTCCTGTACGATTTCTTTCAACGGCGCAAGCCCTTGTTTTGGGCGGTGTTCCTGGGCCTGTTCGCCTTGTTGGGAGCCGGCGCATCGCGGATCGAACTGGAAGAAGACATCACCAAGTTTTTCCCGGACGATCCCCGGGTAGAGGAATTGAACTACGTTTTCAAAAACTCCAAGTTCGTTGAACGTATGGTCGTGATGGTGTCGGTGAAAGACAGTACCACGGCTCCCGAACCCGACAGCCTCATCGCCCGCACCGAAGCCATCGCCGCCCGCATCGACACGGACCTGAAGCCCTACGTGAAACAAATGGTGACCCGGGTCGATGACGAGAAGGTGATGGAAGTGTTCCGCGCCATCCAAACGCAACTGCCCATCTTCCTCGACGAAAAAGATTACCGGCAGTTGGATTCGTTGAGCCGCCCGGAGAATGTTCAAAAGATATTAAATGAAAATTATCAGCAACTGATCTCTCCGGCAGGTGTGGCGCTGAAGCGGATCATCGTACAAGATCCCTTGGGTTTCTCTTTCCTGGCCCTGAAGAAACTGCGTCAATTGCAATACGACGAGAACTTTGAGTTGTACGATGGGTACATCATCACGAAAGATCACCGGCACTTGCTATTTTTTATTCAGCCGGTATACGGTCCCAGCGAAACAGGCAACAACACAAAATTTATTGCCGCGCTAAACAAGATCGTGGAAGAGACAACGCCGGCCCATTCGCCGGTAATGGCGTCTTACTTTGGCGCGTCCGCCGTGGCGGTAGGGAATGCCAACCAATTGCGCAGCGACTCGATGCTCACGGTGGGCCTGATGGTGGTGTTGCTGGCGGTGTTGCTCATTGGTTATTTCCGGAAGAAGCGTGTACCGTTTCTTATTCTGATCCCCGTGTTGTTTGGAGGCGTCTTTTCGCTTTGTTGTATTTATTTATTGAAAGGAACAGTCTCCATCCTGGCCCTGGCGGCCGGGTCGGTCATCCTGGGGATCGCGGTCAACTATTCCCTGCATTTCCTGGCACACCTAAAGCATACACACGACGTGAAAGTCGTCATCAAAGACCTGGTGGCGCCCATGACCTTGGGCAGCGCCACCACGGTGCTGGCGTTTTTCTGTTTGCAATTTGCCAACGCGGCAGTGTTGCGCGATCTGGGATTGTTCGCGGCCTTCAGTCTCATCGGGGCTTCGTTGTGTTCCCTGATTTTTTTGCCGCATTTCATTTCCGCACAAATGTTTCCGGCACACGTGGAAGAGGAGGGAAGGATCGAGCGCATGCTGCTGAAATTCGAGTCGCCCAAAG
>CBIHQM010000483.1:0-4851 GCA_966211885.1 uncultured Chryseolinea sp. | reverse complement strand
CCCGAACATCATCGGCACACCGCTCAAAGACGAACGACTCAATGCCCTGTTGTGGGACTATCGCAATAAATACGGCGCCATCGCCATTGAAAGAGGACGGGAAACCTTTCGCCTCATCAAGGTTTTAAAGTCCGGTGGTTCTGTGGCCCTGCTGATCGATCAGGACACAAAAGTGAAAAGCCGCTTTGTGAATTTCTTTGGAAAACCGGCAGCCACCCCGGTAGGGGCCACCGTGCTGGCGCTAAAGACGGGGGCAGCCGTGGTGCCCACCTACGTCTACCTGGGCGACGACAAACTACAACACATGCACATCCTCCCGGAAGTCCCCATGGTCATCACCGGCGACGACGAAGTAGACATGGTCTACAACACCCAGGTGCTCACCAACTTTATCGAGGCCACCATACGCAAACATCCCGACCAGTGGGTGTGGATGCACGAGCGGTGGAAAACAAAACCTGGAGAAGAAATTGCGTGATGGATCGGTTGATTCAACCGGTCACTTCTTGAAAATAAAATACACCGCCAGGATCAGGAACACAAACCCGATGAGGTGATTGAGCCGGAAAGTCTCCGTTTTAAACAACAACAACGAAAAGGCTACAAACACCACCAGCGTGATCACCTCCTGGATGATCTTGAGTTGCAACAACGTGAACGGCCCGCCATATTCCTTGAACCCCAACCGGTTCGCCGGCACCTGCAGCATGTACTCAAAAAACGCGATGCCCCAGCTGATGAGGATCACCGTGATGATGGGTAGATGCTGACTCCACTTCATCTCCTTGAATTTGAGGTGGCCATACCAGGCCAACGTCATAAACGTGTTGGAGAGAACGAGAAGGATAATAGTGTAGACACTTCGCATACGAAATCATATTGAACCGCCCTCCTTCGCTAAAGCTCCCACCTTCGCTAAAGCTACGGCGGGCAAGTCGGGGGGCAAGCAAAAGAAGCTTTAGCGAAGGCGAGGCGGTGAAAAATTTACTTCACCAGCTTCTTATACTTGATCCGGTGCGGCTGCTCATCACCAAGCCGCTTCCGCTTATTCTCTTCATATTCACTGAACCCACCCTCAAACCAAAAGACCTGAGAATCGCCTTCGAACGCCAGGATGTGCGTACAAACGCGATCCAGAAACCACCGGTCGTGAGAAATGATCACCGCGCAACCACCAAAGTTGTCCAACGCTTCTTCCAATGCGCGCAGCGTGTTCACGTCGAGGTCGTTGGTTGGCTCATCCAACAACAGCAGGTTGCCGCCTTGCTTCAACGCAATGGCCAGGTGCACGCGGTTGCGCATACCTCCTGAAAGTTCCTTCACTTTCTTCTGCTGATCCGTGCCGTTGAAGTTGAACTTGCCCACGTAGGCGCGGGAGTTCGTTTGTTTGCCGCCAAGTTCCATCAACTCGTTGCCGCCGGTGATGGCCTGCCAAACGGTGTCGTCCGGTTTCAAGTCGTCGTGCTCCTGGTCCACATAGGCGATCTTCACGGTTTCGCCCACCGTGAACGAACCGGCATCCGGTTGTTCCTTGCCGATGATCATCTTGAACAAGGTGGTCTTACCCGCACCGTTGGGACCGATGATGCCCACAATGCCCGCCGGGGGAAGCGAGAAGGTGAGGTTTTCATAGAGCAGCTTGTCGCCATAGCCTTTGGCCACTCCGTTGGCTTCGATCACTTTGTTGCCCAGGCGGGGTCCGGGCGGGATGAAGAGTTCGAGTTTCTCTTCTTTCTCGCGCGTTTCCTGGCTCAACAATTTTTCGTAGGCGCTGAGGCGGGCCTTTCCTTTAGCCTGCCGTCCTTTCGGGTTCATGCGCACCCATTCCAATTCCCGTTCCAACGCTTTTTGGCGTTTAGACTCCGATTTTTCTTCCTGGGCGAGGCGCTTCTGTTTTTGCTCGAGCCACGAGGAATAATTTCCTTTCCAGGGAATGCCTTCGCCGCGGTCCAGTTCAAGGATCCAGCCGGCCACGTTGTCGAGGAAATAACGGTCGTGGGTCACGGCGATGACGGTGCCTTTGTATTGTTTCAAGTGTTGTTCCAGCCAGTAGACCGATTCGGCGTCCAGGTGGTTGGTGGGTTCGTCGAGGAGGAGCACGTCGGGTTCCTGCAGCAACAGACGGCACAGCGCTACGCGGCGTTTTTCACCACCCGAAAGAAATTCCACTTTCGAATCCGGCGGCGGGCATCGGAGGGCGTCCATGGCGCGCTCCAGTTTGTTGTCCAGTTCCCAGGCGTTAGTGGCGTCGAGCTTTTCCTGGATCTCGCCTTGTTTGGTGATGAGCTTGTCCATGGCGTCGGGATCGTCCATGACAGCAGGGTCGGCAAATTTTTCGTTGATGGCTTCGAATTCCTTCAGCAACGCCACCACCTCTTTCACGCCTTCTTCCACGATCTCTTTCACCGTTTTGGTCTTGTCGAGCAATGGCTCCTGTTCGAGCAGACCCACGCTAAAGCTGAGGTCCGACACCACTTCGCCCTGGAATTCCTTGTCGATGCCCGCGATGATCCGCAGCAACGACGACTTACCGGAGCCGTTCAAGCCCAGCACGCCGATCTTGGCGCCATAGAAAAAAGAGAGGTAAATGTTCTTAAGTACTTGTTTACTGGGCGGATAGATCTTGTTGACCCCCGCCATAGAAAAGATAATTTTTTCGTCGGCCATTGTTATCGGGTTGTTGAAATGATGCAGGGAGAGCGCAAGGCAATACGCGCGAGGTCTCAAACGTTCAACCAGCATACGCCTTGGTGGGCGCAAATATGGCAAAAAAACATTCTCAGGTGTAACAGACCCGGCAGGAAATCCCGCCTTCGCTAAAGCTCCCACCTTCGCTAAAGCTACGGCGGGCCAGGCCCCGGGTGACCTCTGTGCCTTGGGTGCAATTTCGGCGAATGCCTGTGGGGGGCGTGCCCGCCGGAGCTTCCGCCAAGGCGGGTTACCTATTAAAGAAGAAATCGATTTAAAATTGAACTTTTGGGGCCTGGATAACGATAAGGGAAATAAAGTTTGTTTTGATCAATTAAATTATATTTTTGCGGGAAATTAACGGAGGACTAAAAACTATGTATTGGACGCTTGAACTTGCCTCTTACTTAGAAGATGCGCCTTGGCCGGCTACAAAAGATGAGTTGATAGATTATTCCATCCGCTCCGGCGCGCCACTGGAAGTTGTCGAAAACCTCCAGGAACTTGAAGATGACGGACAACCCTACGAAAGCATCGAAGAGATCTGGCCCGACTATCCGACGAAAGAAGACTTTTTCTTTAATGAAGACGAATACTGATCTGCTCCTTTTGGAGACAACCATAACAGGAAAGCCGGCGATAGCCGGCTTTTGTCTTTTCTAGCCCCGCCCTTTACGGGACCGCAGCAGGGCCTCGGCCACCACCAGGTCTTCGGGCGTGGTGATCTTGATGTTCTCATAGCTCCCCTCGAACAAGGAAATGGCATGTCCCGCCCGTTCGGCCACACTGGCATCGTCGGTGAGGGTGTCGTCTTCTTTCAGGGAATAGGCTTTTTTGATGAGGTCGACCTGGAAAGTCTGTGGCGTCTGGATGAGCCGGAACCGCGACCGGTCCATGGCCTTGGTCGTGTCCTGGTCGGTCATCCGGATCGATTCCTTCAGCCTCACCGCCGCCACCGCCGATCTATGGACGGCCGCCAGCCGGAACGAGGCGCCAATAATGTCTTCGTGGATCAACGGTCTCACACCATCGTGGATCGCCACCAATCCGTCGCCGTCGATCTTATCCAACCCATTCTTTACCGACTGAAACCGGGAATCACCCCCGCGCTGGAGGAGCAAAGGCTTGTGAAATTTGTGGCGGGTACACAACATCTCCCAGGTGGCAAAGTCGTCGGCGGGGAGCACGAGGATGATCTGGATGTTTTCGCTGTAGCGATAGAACGCATCGAGCGTGTGCATCAACACCGGCTTGCCATCCAATTCCAGGAACTGCTTTGGCGTGCTACTTTTTATGCGCGTGCCTTTGCCACCGGCGACGATGAGGGCGTATTCTTTCATGATCTCCTAAAAATAAGAAAACAAAAAAGGATCGTGACTGAGCACGATCCCCGAATTATGAACAAACAAACAAAACCGTAGTTAGATGATCAGCATGGCATCGCCATACGTGAGGAACTTGTACTTCTCCTTCTTGGCCACTTTGTAGGCTTCCATCGCCAGGTCGTATCCCGCGAAAGCGGAAGCCATCATGAGCAATGTCGACTCGGGCATGTGGAAGTTGGTGATCATGGCATTGCAGATCTTGAAGTCGTAGGGCGGGAAGATGAACTTGTCCGTCCAGCCTTCGCGGGCCTTCAGGCGGTTCGTGGCCGACACGGCCGATTCCAGTGCCCGCATGGTTGTGGTGCCACTGGCGCACACGTGATTTTTATTGTCGAGCGCCTTGTTCACGATATCAACAGCCTCCTGGCCCACGATGAAATTCTCGGAATCCATCTTGTGTTTGGTGAGGTCTTCAACATCCACGGGACGGAAGGTGCCCAACCCGATGTGCAGCGTCACGTAGGTCATGTCCACGCCCTTGATCTGGAGGCGTTTCAGCAACTGGCGTGTAAAGTGCATACCGGCCGTAGGGGCCGAAACCGCGCCTTTGTGTTTGGCGAAGATGGTTTGGAACCGCTCTTTATCTTCGGGTTTGATCTTGCGTTTGATGTACTGGGGCAGCGGGGTTTCGCCCAGGGTCTCCACCACTTTGTCGAAAGCGGCAGAGTCGCCGTCGAACAGGAAGCGGATCGTGCGGCCGCGGGATGTGGTGTTGTCGATCACTTCGGCCACCAGGTCGCCATTGCCAAAATAGAGTTTATTGCCGACGCGGATCTTG
>CBIHQM010000482.1:0-4868 GCA_966211885.1 uncultured Chryseolinea sp. | reverse complement strand
AAGAATTTCCGGTTATGCTTATCTTCGATTTCAAATTGAAACAAACATGACTAATGGTTGGCGTAATCGAATCACTTTCTGGCTGCTTTGCCTTGTTCCTTTCTGCTGTGTTTTTTTACTTGGGCAATACTTTGGCCCTACGTGGTTTGTCGTTTCCCTGATGTTCTACGCGGCAATCTACAGACCCCTCCTCGCGATTTACAGGCTGCTACAACTGGGTCTGATTGAAAAAAAGGATGCCTGGAAATTGTTTATTCCCTTCTACCACACGAGCTACACGGTACACCTTTGGGTTGGATAACGGCCGGAAAATCCGATTGACAACCTCATAGCGCTAAAGCAACAATTTGTTAACTTTAGTAAGGTCGACCTACCTAAACCTATAGTGCTATGAAAATAAAAAAGTTGCCCCCGGCCGCGAACAGCCATGCGTTCCCCCTGCTGATAAAAAGTCTGCTGGCCTATTCCCTGGTGCTGGAACCTGAGCGGGAAATCGTCTACAGGGACCTGGTACGGTATAACTATTACACCTTCAATGAACGCGTCAGGCGCCTTTCCAATGTCCTGGCCGGACTGGGTCTGAAAGGCGGAGAAACTTTGGCCGTGATGGATTATGACAGCCACCGGTACCTGGAGTGCTATTTCGCCATTCCCATGACTGGAAATGTGCTCCACACGATCAATTGGCGTTTGTCGCCTGCGCAAATCCTGTATACCATCAACCACGCGGAGGACGCCGTGCTGATCGTGCATGAGGAATTCCTGCCCCTCATCGAGAAGTTCGCCGGGGAAATGCCCACGGTGGGGCACATCATCGTTACGACCGATGGCCCTGCTACTCAGACTGCCCATCCTGACTATGAATCGCTGCTCAACGCGGCCGACACGCACTACGATTTCCCTGACTTCGATGAGGATGCCGTTGCCACGACCTTTTACACCACCGGAACCACCGGCGATCCCAAGGGAGTTTACTTCACACACCGCCAATTGGTACTCCACACACTGAGTCTGGCCGCCACGTTTGGATTCGTTGACAGCGCGTCCGTCCGCTGCCGCAGTAATGATGTGTATATGCCCCTGACGCCAATGTTCCATGTACATGCGTGGGGCATTCCATACCTGGCCACGACGTTTTCGTTGAAGCAGGTTTATATCGGCAAACTATCCCCGCCAATGGTGGCGGACTTGATGAAACGGGAAAAGCCCACCTTTTCGCACTGCGTCCCCACGATACTCCAGATGATCCTGCATTGTCCCGAGGCAAAAGAGATTGACCTGACGGGATGGAAGGTCCTGATCGGTGGCGCAGCCTTGACAAAAGGGTTGGCCAAGCTGGCCCTCGAGCGGGGGGTGGATGTTAATGCGGGATTTGGCATGTCCGAGACCTGCCCGGTAATCGCCGTCGGCTATCTGCCGACGGCCGATGCCAACATGGATCGGGAAGCCCAACTGACAGCCCGGACGCGCACGGGCGTTCCCACGATCTTTACCGATCTCCAGGTTTGGAATGAGGCTGGAAAACCAGTAGCGCCAGATGACAAAGAGGGCGGCGAGATCGTGGTCCGTTCTCCATGGCTCACACAAGGCTATGTGAAGGACCCCGAAAAGGGAGCGGCACTTTGGAAGAATGGCTACCTGCACACGGGCGATGTGGCGACCATCGACGGGAACCATTCACTCAAGATCTCCGACCGCATCAAGGATGTGATCAAGAGCGGGGGCGAGTGGATCTCGTCGATAAACCTGGAGAGCCTGATCGCCTTGCATCCGGGTGTAGCGGAATGTGCGGTGGTGGGCCTGCCCCATCCTAAGTGGGGCGAACGGCCGCACGCATTGATCGTGTTGCATGCTGAAGTCCGCGTGGAGCACGCCGACTTGCGAGAACACATCCGGCCCTTCATTGAGCAAGGGCAACTGAGCAAATGGGCCATGCCGGAGGATTTTGTATTTGTCGCCGCCATTCCAAAAACCAGTGTGGGTAAGATCGATAAAAAAAGAATTCGCGCGGAGTGGTCGCAGACCATCAGCCAAAAAATATAACGTTCGGAAACGACCAACTCAATCCATTTACGGACTCTATTTAGCATGAAAAGGGCCATTTTTATCGCTTTAATGTCCTATATTATGATGGCATAACTATTGGGACCCTACACAAAACCCTCTCGCATGTTGTTGAACTACTTCGTCATCTCGATCCGGAATCTCCTTCGTCATAAATTGTTTTCGTTGATCAACATCGGTGGGCTGGCGCTCGGGCTGGCGGCTACGTGGATCATTGCATTGCACGTAGGCCATGAGTTAAGCTTCGATCGTTACCATGAGCATTCGAGTCGCATATTCCGGATCGCGCAACACGCCCAATGGGATGGCGGAGAATTTAACGGTGCCACTACCCCCGCTCCTTACGGCGCTGCGCTGAAGGCGGATTTTCCGGAGGTGGAGGAATTCGTTCGGATCGATGCGGAAGGCGGCGGCACGTTCGCCTACAACAACAAAGAATTCAAGGTGGGCGATGTGCTCCTGGTCGACAAGAACTTCTTCCCGGTATTCTCGGGCACCTTCCTGTATGGTGACAAGTCCACAGCCCTGGATCAACCCCAATCGATGATCATCACGCGTGGCCTTGCAAAAAAAGTATTTGGCAACGAATCGATTGCACTCGGAAAGACACTGCAAGCGGGAAATGAGACGGTAGTCATCAGCGGTGTGATCGAAGATGTGCCGTCCAGCAGTCATTTTTCTTTTAGCGGATTGCGGCCGCTGCCCAGCAACCTGGAGGGCCCCTGGACGAACGCTTATTTATACACCTACGTCCTGCTGCGTCGGGCAGAGGATGCTGCGAGTGTTCAACAAAAGCTGTCGGGCTTCTTTGACCGGCACATGTCGGCCGCGATGCCCCCCGGCATGCAGTACCGCGCCGAGATGCAACCGTTGACCGAGATACACCTTCATTCCAATCTTAGCTTTGAGCTCGGCACCAACAGCCAGGCCAGTTATGTTTATATTTTGAGCGCCATCGCCGCATTGATCCTCATCATCGCCTCGATCAACTACATGAATTTGTCAACCGCCCGGGCCTCCTTAAGACACCGAGAAACCGGGATGCGAAAAGTGATGGGTTCGACAAGAACACAACTGATGGGACTGTTCCTTTCTGAATCGGTGCAGATCACGATCGTCGCGTCCTGCATGGCTGTGGTGCTCATGACATTTATTGTGCCGTTGCTTCAGTCGTTCGCGCCGGTAGCGGCCGACATCTGGCAGTTTGGGACGGTGCCCACGATCGCGGCCCTCCTGGTGTTCTCCGTTTTCGCCGGTCTGCTGAGTGGCCTATATCCTGCCCTGTTCATGTCGGGCTTTCGGGTGGTTCCTTCGCTCAAAGGGCTCACGGGAGATTTGAACAGCACCATACTTTTCCGGCAGTCGCTGGTCGTTTTCCAGTTTGTGGTCACCATTGCTATGATCGCGGCTTCGGTGGTGATCTATCAGCAACTGCGTTTTGTCTCGCACAAAGATCTGGGGTTCAATAAAGATCAGGTGATCACCTTCCATCTCGACAATCCGGCGATGCGCTTGCAGACGGATGCCCTGCGAACGCAGCTGTTGCAAAATCCACTGATCGAGGAAGCTGCCACGGCCGGCAACCCAATAGGCAACAACAACATTGGCGCCCGCCAATACACCATCGAACACCAGGGCAAAATAGAAGACCGCCCGCGCGTGGCCAACTATTTCACAATCGACGACACCTTCGTGCCCACCCTGCAGATCGCCGTGGCGGCCGGCAGAAATTTGTCGGCGGCAATACCCTCCGACAAGACAGAGGCTGTGCTGGTGAATCAAACCCTGGCCGATGACGCCGCCTGGGACGACCCGGTGGGAAAGAAAATACAAATGGGAACCGATTCTGCCGGCCGGCCCATACTCCTCACCATCGTGGGAGTTCTGAAAGATTTTAACATTTATTCGCTGCAGCACAACGTTGAGCCGTTGATCCTTCAACTTCCCCAGGATGCGATGGACAAGGACAACATGTATCTCCGCATGCGTGAGACCGATTTGCCTGGGGCCCTTGCCCACGCGGAAAGTATTTTCAAAAAATTCAATCCTGCCGGCGCATTCGAATACAATTTTCTGGATGACAATTTCGGTCGTCAATACGAGGCCGAGCGCAGGCAGGCGAACCTGATGTTGTCGTTCACCATCCTCGCGGTCTCCATAGCCTGCCTTGGTCTGTTCGGACTCATGACTTTCGCCGCGGAAAGACGAAGAAAAGAAATCGGCATACGGACAGTTCTGGGGAGCTCGGTGGGTAACATTGTCTTTATCCTGGCAAAAGATCTTTTGATCCTCGTGACGGTCGCGGCCGTCATTGCCATTCCCATTGCATGGACGGCGGCGAATGAGTGGCTCAGTGATTTTGCCTACCGGATAGAGATCAGTTGGTTGGTTTTCGCTTTCGCGGGATGCATGGCTGTGGTAATAGCCTTTGCTACCGTCTGCTTTCAGGCGATCAGCTCTGCGAACGAGAATCCCGTGAAAAGCCTGCGGACGGAATGATTCAGTTATCGTATTTGTTTTAGCCGATGTTGCTTCCTTTCTATATTTAAAATTAAAAATGACAATCCCCATTTCGCGCTGCTCAAGAGGCCTGATGTTGCTTTTCGAGCTCCTCGCTCTTCACACCACCGCTCAGAAGATCTCACCGTATGTTCAGACCACCAGCAAAGTCCTCGAGCTTCCTTCCAAGGTGTTGGGCGAAACGCGCACGATCTATATCCACTGCCCCAAGGCAGATTCTACAAATCCAGGCAAGACGTATCCGGTGTTGTATTTAATGGACGGGGAGAGTCATTTCGATATGC
>CBIHQM010000481.1:0-4876 GCA_966211885.1 uncultured Chryseolinea sp. | reverse complement strand
ATTGACGCTTTCAGGGTCAGGCATCCTGCTGTATGGCAGCAGCACTTCCACTACACCGATTGATAACTCAACAGTTACCACGGCTGGGGGCACCTATTTTGCTTCGCAGACCGTCAACGGTTGTGAATCGGCGTCACGCCTGAAGGTTATCATCAGCACTTACGCAAACACTACACCTGCTCCCACCGACCCGCATCAAAAAGGGTTCAGCGCTGTTATGGCAAGTTCACTATCAACGCTGGCCTTAAAAGATGACGGCACACTATGGGGTTGGGGATGGAATCACGAAGGGCAACTCACCAGCGGCCCGTCAGGCGACGGGATAACCCCGAAGCCTGTCGCCGGGCAAAATCAATGGGAAACTGTTGAACTGGAGGAGCAAATATTAGCCTTGAAACCCGACGGGTCACTTTGGGCCTGGGGTCCCTATGATTTAGGGCAGTTGGGCATCGGCAACGAAGTGTACAACGGTAGGGATATCATGCCGGTAGAGCCCGGAGTCAAATGGAGGGAAGTAGCCGCGGCCGTAGCCGTAAGTTATGGCATCAAGGAGGACGGCACCCTGTGGGCCTGGGGCGACGCCCGGCCATACCTCGGCGACAATGGCGCAAACAGACTTCCCGTGCGCACGCCGTACCGTATATCGCTGCTTACCGATTGGAACTACATTGCAGCCGGCGATTATGACGCGCTTGCGATACGAGTCGACGGCTCGTTGTACGGTTGGGGGCAAAATATTCTCGGCGAACTTGGAACAGGCACCACCGAAGATGTTTACAAACCCACACGGATTGGCAGCGACACCGATTGGAAAATCGTTGATGTGGGGTATCGATACTTCGTGGGCCTTAAGGTTGATGGTACCCTGTGGTCGTGGGGTGATAACGCTAATGGCAAATTGGGACAAGGGACGCTCAATGCGGCAACCGTCAAAACGCCGACCAAGATTGGAACGGATAGTGATTGGAAAGCAATCTCATGCAGTTCGGGACATGCGTTGGCGCTGAAAAATGATGGCACGCTATGGGCCTGGGGTGCCAATAATAGTTACCAACTTGGTGATGGCACAGCTGTCGCTAAGGGCTCACCGACACAAGTTGGCACTGACAACGACTGGGTCGATATCGCTGCCGGAAGTGGCCATTCCGTCGCCCTTAAAGCAAATGGAACGATTTGGGCCTGGGGAAGCAATTTTGTCGGACAAATTGGAGACGGCACCACCAAAAATGTAAAGACACCGAAGCAAATATTAACATCCTATCAGGAGTTTTGCGCTGCATCGAAGGTCGGCGATCTTGACGTAATGGGACTGAATACGCAATGGTACACCAGCCCGACCGGTGGCGCTCCGATTATTCCGTCGACGACACTCGCCGATCAGACATACTTTGCCACCCAAACCATTGGCACGTGCGAGTCGCAATATAGGTTGCCGGTCACTGTACGCATTATTACGCCGGATGAAGTGCCAGCACCAAGCGGTCAGGCATCACAATCGTATTGTGCTGGTGCGACCGTATCCAACCTCATCGCTATCGGACGATCGATCAATTGGTACTCTGCATCAACGGGAGGAGCGCCGTTGGCAGCAACCGAACCAATCATTTTCGGCAATCACTACTATGCGTCACAATCGATCGGCAACTGTGAATCACCCCTGCGTTTGGATGTATTGGTGTCGCTGTCTGACGGTGGCTTGGAGGCGCCGACGGGAGCAAGCACACAGACCTTATGCTCACCGGCATCACTGGCCGACCTTGTTGCCAGCGGCACGGGTATACAATGGTATTCGGCATTGTCCGGGGGAGAACCGTTGCCGACGACGACCGACCTGGTGAACAACACTCATTATTTTGCATCACAGAAAATCGGATCCTGCGAATCGACGGCTCGCTTGGATGTTGTTGTGGTTTTAATACAAACGCCCCCGCCGACCGGCTTGGCGTCGCAGGTGTTTTGTAACGACGGTCTTGTGAGTCAATTGCAGGTCACTGGAACTAACGTACAATGGTATGACACGCCGACAGGAGGGGTACCCACTGTGAGCAGCACACCTCTGGATGACGGAAAACACTATTATGCATCACAAAGCATAGACGGCTGTGAATCCTCTCAACGTTTCGAAGTAACGGTTGCCCTAAAAACGACAGCGGCTCCCGAAGGAAATTCAAATCAACAGCTTTGCGAAGGGAGCACCGTAGACGACCTCGACGTAACGGCACCGGGCCTGATTTGGTACGATGCCAGTACAGGCTGGACAATCATCGCAGGGTCCGCGATGCTGCATAATGGAAGCGATTATTTTGCATCTCAAACCATAGACGCCTGCGAGTCAATAGCACGTCTCAAAGTAACACCGACCATCGTGCCGACGCCAGAGGCACCAATCGGCGCACCGTCTCAACAATTCGAGTCAGGGAAAACCGTGGCCGACATTGTGGTGACGGGCAGCGGCGTGATGTGGTATGGCACGGAAGACGATGCCGCGCAACACATTAATAGATTAGCCCCTTCGACACTCTTGACGGCTGGAGAGACCTACTAGGCTACCCAAAGCTCAAGCGGATGTGAAAGCACGGAATCGCTTGCTGTTGTAATAGTGCCGGTCACCAGCATTGCAATAGAAAATGCTACCCTGGAATATTATCCCAATCCAATCGCCGACAGGTTGACTATCTCGAGTGATCGACTAATGAAACGGGTCGATGTTATCAATTCGATCGGAGTGACCATGGTAAGCAAAACAGTCAACGACACGAACGCGGTGATCGATCTTACCGCCTACGAATCCGGTCCCTATCTGCTTCGGATTTATTACACTGATAATGGGACTGTATTTAAGGTCGTCAAACAGTAACATCGTGTTCCCGTGGAGGTGAAGGATGCGAGAATTGGCTAAGAGTATAAGTATTATCATAGATCCCATCGTCGCCAGGAGGATACCGCGATGGAAGTTTTGTCTTAGGAAGGAAATCTCTCCAATCACCTAGTGTGAGGTAGTTTCCCTTGAGGCCTTTATTAAATGCTTCGAGTAACTCCACAACGGAAAAACCCGCTTAGAATGGTTTCTAAGCGGGTTTTTCTTATTGAAGGCGGTCCGGACGGGACTCGAACCCGCGACCTCCTGCGTGACAGGCAGGCATTCTAACCAGCTGAACTACCGGACCAATTTGTTGTTTTTGTGTGGGTGTGTCCTTTAAGGGAGTGCAAAGATAGCTTTGGGTTTCTTTTCTCCAAAATTTCGGCAAAAAAAATTAAAAGAAGTTGATCCAAAGATTTCGTCCCCAAGAGCCCGCCAGGCAAGACCGGCAATGGTTTTACCCCGAAAAAGAGCCTCAACCCAGCCCTGTCCAAGTGCTATCAACGGGGTAGAAGGGAGGTCAAGTGAACATCACAACGGTAGCCTTAGGGGCCGTGGCCAAATGCACCGAAGCAGAATAAACTGACTACCCATGCCGACGATTTACGCCTTTTCACCAAAAAACCTCCTTCCGGTCTGTGTTTAGAGATCATCAATTGTATGTTATGTCTCTTCGTTGTAGGATAATATTTTGATAATACGATTTAGTTTTCGTTGTCTGAAATTCGCAGGACTTTCGCGAATGGGATGGAACAGGTCCCCCGAACTGTGGCGTGTCATGGCGCTTTCAAACCCTGTTCTGCCCGTAAATCGCTATGGATCAAGAACTCAAAACGGTAAGACGCAAGCTGAACAATGCCCTGGAACCGGTGAAGGTCATGATGATGCACCAGAAGCGGAAGATGGTGCGCGAGGAATGGCTTTCGTTCGTGGAGCGCACGAAGACAAGCGTAGTCAATCACCCCTATGAATATATCAACAACGAGTTGGGTTCGGAGAACGACCTGGCGCCGCTGGTGACCAAGATCTTCGACGACTTTTTGTCGGAGAACCCCTAGGGCTACGGTACGAATCGGGTAGAAGCTTTCTGCCGAAAATCGCCATATTTTTTACATCCGGTTTACCCGGTGCTGCCAAAATTGTTCCTACATTTCCGCGATACTCCAGACGCTTGAATGAACCGGATTCTCATTGTTCTTCTCCTCTTCATCACCCACTTCTCACTGGCCCAGCACACGGCATCACCCTACGTCGTGCTCGTTTCCTTCGATGGGTTTCGCTACGATTACGTAAGCCGTTTTCACCCTCCGAATTTTGAGAAGTTTATTCACGAAGGCACTGCCGCCGAGGGGATGATCCCGTCGTTTCCCAGCAAGACCTTTCCCAATCACTATACCCTGGTCACAGGCCTCTACCCAGGACATCATGGCCTGGTAGACAACCAGTTCTACGATCCCGTGCTCAAGATCAAATACTCCATCAGCAACAAGACCGTCGTGCAAAACCCGGCCTTCTATGGAGGCACCCCGCTGTGGATCCTGGCCAAACGCCAGGGGGTGCGATCGGCGTCGTGCTTCTGGGTGGGCTCGGAGACCGACATTCAAGGCGAAAAGCCCGACTATTATCTCAACTACGACGAGAAGTTCTCCAACGACAAGCGCGTTCAGCAAACCCTCGAATGGCTCAAGCTCCCCGAACAGGAGCGCCCCCATTTCATCACCCTTTATTTCTCTCTCGTCGACACCGAGGGCCACGACACCGGCCCCAATTCCGAAGCCCTGAAACGCACCGTGCTAAAAGCCGATAGCCTCCTGGGCACCCTCATGCGCGGCATTGACGAAACGAAACTCCCGGTCGACATGGTCATCGTCTCCGACCACGGCATGGTAGAGCTCAAAGAAGAGGAGCCCACCTACGTCACCCTCGGCAAGCTGTTCAACATCAGCGACAAATCCGTGATCATCGCCAACGGTGGCACCCAGGCCCACCTGTACACCTCCAAGCCCGACTCGCTCT
>CBIHQM010000480.1:0-4878 GCA_966211885.1 uncultured Chryseolinea sp. | reverse complement strand
CTCTTTAAATAGGGATGGGCGGCCAGCCTTTTTTCGTCTGCCTGGTTAATATTGATCCGATCCGGCCGGAAATCCGGCAACACGACACATTTTGTCTTGAGCCGGGCCACTACGGCCGTGTCCAATCCGTAGATCTCCTTCAGTTGTTCCAGCGTCACAAATCCTCCGAGGGCGTCACGGTATTTCAAGATGCGTTGCGACAGCTTTTCGCCAACGCCGTAAACGCTCTTCAGTTGCGCGGTGTCGGCCGCGTTGATGTCGAAGCGGGCGATGTTCTTTTTGAACGGGCTTTCTATGCTTTCGTCGGGGTGCTTATCCCAAAAATTCTGCTTTCCGTCGGTCGCCGTTTTGTTCTCCGGCAAGGCGATGTAAGCAAACACGCGTCGATAGAACGCAGAGTCGATACCATAAATTTTAAGGAGGTCGGCCTTTACCCTAAACTTTCCGCCTTTCTCCCGGTAATGTGCAATACGCGTCGCCGAGGCTGCCGATAATCCCAATGCACGCCATTGTTCAACGGTGGCCGTATTGGGATCGAACCTGAAAACGGACGGCGCCACCGGGTCTTTCTCACCAACTTTATCCTTCTCCAAACCTGCTTCCCACACCCCGACAAGGCTATCGAGCATAGCGCGATCTTCCGCGTCGTCGTATGGACGTGGTAACACATAATTTTTCCACACCGCTGGCGCAAAAACGATCAACAACATCAACGGAAGTAAAATGAGAAAAGCATTTACCTGCGAGCGGGAAAATCCAAAATAGTCTCTGACCCAACGTTGTATTCGATTCATATGGATGGCGGATAACGGTCTACCTAAAATGGCAATTTTTTCTCAGCATCCAAGGGATGAATCTTTCGACTGTCGGTGAACTATATATTATAAAACAGATAAAGCGCTGAACTGTTAAAGCAGTGTATTCTCACGCACCAAAATTTTCGATCATCCCATGAAAAAAATAAAGATCCTCTCACTATCGCTCGTGGTGGTGCTGGCCGGATTGTTTACGTATGCCAATCTGCGGCCAATGTCCGTCGCCGAAAAATTGCAAACTGTTGACCTTGCTTCCTACCGGTTGAAAGGCCCGATGACACCTGCCGAACGGCTGGCGCTGGAACAAAAAATAAGCGCGCTCCCGGGCGTCACCGCCTGCTCCGTCAACAAAGAAGGTCGTGTCGCTTCCGTGCTCTTTCATCGGAAGGAAATCGATGAAGCCCAACTGGCGAGCCAGCTTTCCAACAAAGGTCAATGGCGGGTTGCTCAAAAAGCACTTCAAACTTCAGGCGGCTGCCCGGTGCACGGGATGACAGCGCCGTTCCATGCTTTTATTTCTGTGCTCGACCTTAGAAACTGATCCTTCAAAAAAAATTGACCCTCCTTAAAATGAAAACGAATAGAATACTTTTTTCCTGTCTGATGGCCATTGCGATGGCTTTTACGACGCGTTGTAACGACGACAACAAAGGCAATGGCGAGCCCACGCTATACACCCGATTGGGCGGCATCGACGTCATCTCCAAGGTGACCGATAAATTTCTAACCAATGTGGTGGCCGACGACATGATCAATAGCCGGTTCGAAGCCACCGTGGGCAATCACTACCGGTTGCAAGTGCTCCGCAACAACCTGATCGACCAGATTTGCGCCGGCACCGGAGGCCCCTGCCAGTACAAGGGACAAACCATGCTCGAGGCCCATACCGGCATGAAAATCTCCGCCGCCGAATTCAGCGCCCTGATGGCTGACCTTGCGGCAGCCCTGGACTTCTGTGAAGTGGCCGAACGCGAGAAGAATGACCTGCTGACGATCCTCACCCCCATGGAATCCGACATTGTGGACAAATAAATCGATTGAAATAAAAGAACTAAAACTCACCTCTCTCCGTAATAGGGTGAGACGAAGCCGATTGGGGTTATTTATACCGATTCTAAATTACTTATTAATTGACTTTTGTCACCCTTCGATTTCGTCCAGGTTATACTTTTGTAACGCGCCATGACACAGAATTTTAAAGCATTAGTACTCACCTACAAAACCGCCCCGGTTGCGATCCGGGAGCAGGTTTCTTTGACCGAGGAGGCCTCTAAAAAGCTATTAAATTTTATTCGTGACTACACCACCGCGACCGACGTGCTGGTGGTTTCCACCTGCAACCGCACCGAAGTATACTATCTGGCCGAAAAGGACTTTTCTACCGAAATTTTCAAAGGCCTTGCCCTGCTGAAACAAATCGACGCCGGTTTTGAAGAACATTTCACCTTTTTCCAGGGACCCGAGGCCGTACAGCACCTTTTTGACGTGGCCATTGGCCTGGACGCCCAGGTGATCGGCGACCTTCAAATTTCCGGACAAGTGAAAAATGCTTACCAGTGGAGCGCCGACGAGAATATGGCCGGCCCCTTCCTCCACCGGTTGATGCACACCATATTCTTTGTCAACAAACGCGTCGTACAGGAAACCTCCTTCCGCGACGGCGCCGCCTCGATCTCTTATGCCGCCAAAGAAATGGCCGAAGACCTCACCGCCGGCCTGACTTCGCCCAAAGTGCTGGTAGTAGGCGTTGGCGAGATTGGACAGGACGTTTGCCTGAACCTGGTGCACTCGCGCCTCAACCAGGTAAAAATCCTGAACCGGACCGTTGAAAAAGCAGAAAAACTGGCCCAGAAATGTGGCTTCACCTCCGGCAGCATCGACGCCCTGGCCGACGAAATTGCCGCCGCCGACATCGTGATCAGTTCCGTGTCGGGCAACACCCCGCTCATTACCCGTGAGCTGTTAAGCAACGTAAAAATTCTTTCCCACAAATATTTCATCGACCTCTCCATGCCCCGCAGCGTAGAGAGCACCATCGAAGAACTCCCCGGCACCATCGTCTACAACCTCGACGACATCCGTGAGAAGACCAACGAAGCCGTGGAAAAACGCAAAGCCTCGATCCCCCACGTAAAGGCCATCATCAAAGAAGTGATCAACGACTTCGAAGACTGGTCGAAAGAAATGATCGTGACGCCGACCATCCAGAAATTGAAGAATACGCTGGAGCAAATCCGCAAGGAAGAGTTGGCCCGCTTCCTGAAAAACACGAAGCCCGAAGAAGCCGAGCGTTTGGAAGAGATGAGCAAATCGCTGATGCAAAAAATATTGAAGTACCCCGTATTGCAATTAAAGGCCGCCTGCCGCCGCGGCGATGCAGAGTCGTTGTCTGAAGTTTTGAATGAGCTTTTCAATTTGGAAGGCAATCCGGAGAAGTCGAAATAATTTTTCAACAAGAATATTTTTTTTAGGATTAAGCATGGCCTCTCTGTGTCTTTGTCAAAACGCCTTCGCTTGACGAAAGGCGATCGTAAACTCAATGGATCTAGTATTTGCTTAAGGCTGCTGTATTCATATTTGATGGAATTCGTCAAGATATCCTGTGTCAAAACGGAGTCTCGGATTGCGGGTTAATAAATCTCTAAACATCTCCACACCTAGTCAAACGCGTTCACTTGCGGTCGTAAACTCAATAGATCTTGTATTTGCTTAAGGCTGCTGTATTATATTTTGATGGAGTTCGTCAAGATGTCCTGAGTCAAAACACGGAATCGTCAAGATGTCCCGAGTCAAAACATGGAATTCGTCAAGATGGCCTGATTCAAAAACGGAGCCTCAGATCGTAGGTCTTAATCAATCTCTAAACATCTCCATACCTAAGCCCGTAGGGCTTCTCCATCATAACACCGGGTGAAACCCGGTGTAAGGTGCGTTGTCTTTTTAACCCCAGAGGGGTTGCCCTTTCGGGCCTCAAAAAAAGCGGCCGTGATGGGGCTCCTGTTGGGTTGAATTTAGGATTCCGACATGCCTGTTGTCCAAACTGGGTTAACCCCCTGGGGTGGTTCGGATAATTGCTTCTACCCCCAGTTGCACTGGGGGTTATGATGGGGAAGCCCTACGGGCTTATCATGGCAAATCAAAGTGTCTAATCATGAAATGGGTTTACAGTGAATTGTAAAATCAAAACAGGATGTGCCGTCATAAAATAGGTTTGCACTTTGCAATGATTTTTGGGAGCCTGACTATCTCTACATCAACCCGGGTCACGGCAAATTCCACGAAGAACTGATCGACCGCGTCGACTATTGCTCCGTCTCCAGCATGGGCCCCGACATCGCCGATCTCAACAACGATGGCAGCCTCGAGATCTTCACCACCGACATGTTGCCCTTATTTTTGACTAATCCTGCTACGTTTTAATCTAACAAAGGTAAGAGGTGATTTTACCAGATTATATTGAAAGGCCTTGGCGGAACTTTGTCACCGCCTAATCTCCCCTAACAAACTAAGCGCCCCGAAGCCCGTAGGGCTTCCCTACCATAGCCCCGGGTGAAACCCGGGGAAAGGGTGTGTTTGTCTTTCAACCCCGGAGGGGTTACCCCTTCGGGGGAAAAAATACAGCGGCCTTGATAGGTTCTATTATCAAACTGAACTTTCCAATTCCGCAGTGGGCGGTGATATCGAAGGGTAACCCCGTTGGGGTTGTTCTAATTATATCACGCTTACCCCCAGTTTCACTGGGGGCTATGATAGGAAATCCGCCTAGGCGGATTAAATGCAATCAGCGTTTGGAAAACTTATAGCGCACTGAAGAAATTTATTTTACGCAACCCAGTGGCCATTGGAAAAACCAATTCTTAATTCCTGTATTGTGTGGGGTTGATGCCGAACTTTCGCTTGAAGGCTGTTGAGAAGTGGTTGGGATTTTTGTAGCCCACCAGGCCACTCACTTCGTTGACGTAGGCGCCGGCGTCCTGGAGGAGGCGGCGGGCGTGTTCCATTTTTAGGTCGTGGAGGTAGTCGAATACGGTGGTGCCGAAAATTTCTTTGAAGCCTTTTTTGA
>CBIHQM010000479.1:0-4951 GCA_966211885.1 uncultured Chryseolinea sp. | reverse complement strand
GACCTCGCAAAAAATCGTGATCTGAAGTAATCCCGCTTCAACTGATAAATGATTGCTTTTAACGCTGTAAAACTCCTTTCTCTGCTTAAATAACTAGTCGATGACATTTGCGGTGTATTCAGGGCATAACCAAATGCCTGCTTATGAAACGATACTTTACAATTTGTCTGATCGGATTGATCAGCGTGTTCGCTACACTGGAGGTGGCGGCACAAAAACAGGGCTCCAGAGATAAGCCCACGCAGAATGGAAAGTCTTCCTATAGTAGTAGCGATTCTAAGAAGAAGAGCGATACTTCCAAGAAGGACAGTGGCCCTTCTAAGAAGAATGGTGGCGATTCTAAGAAGGATAGCCAATCATCCAAGAACAGCCACGCGTCTAAGGATAATCACACTTCTAAGGATAATCACACTTCCTGTGCGATCCATCCTAGCTCTAACTGTGATGGCCGTCATACGTGTACGGTCCATCCTAACTGTAATGGGCAGCATACTTGTCCGATCCACCCTAGCTGTAATGGCCAACACGGTGGCGGCCAAGCGGGTGGTGGTCACCCGGGCGGTGGTCTAGCCGGTGGTGGTGGTCAAGCTGGGGGTGGTGGTCAACCTGGCGGTTGTGGCCAACCTGGTGGTGGTCAACCCGGCGGCGTTCACCCTACCTGCGACAACACCAGTTATTCGACGGTGATTGTAAAGCAAGAGCCCATCTCAGAAACGTGCACGGAGTATGAAGTCAAGGTTTCCTATAACGGCACACGGACGTTTGGTCTTTCGCATTACGTCATGGGCTTTCCCTGTGGAGAATTAAAAGACGTCAGCAATTCTGAACATTGGAAACAGGTTTTTGGAAAAGACCCCACGACCGGTGTCTATGGATTGAAGATCGACAACATATCCGGTTTCGGAGATGGTCGTCCTGCCGATTTCACGATCAAGTTTACCTGGTGTTCCGACAATACCTGCAACAAAACGCTGGGCACGGTGGCCTATAAATATGGTAATTGCGTGGATTATGACACGCTTTCACATCCCGTGCCTCCCGATACTACGCAAACGTGCTCAACGCTCTTGGCTACTTTGCAAAAGACAAACGTAACCTGCTCTGCAAGCGCGGACGGACAAGTGAGTGCCACGATCCAGGATGGACAAGCTCCCATCACCTATTCGTGGTCAACAGGCGCCACCACACCGTCCATACAAAATCTTACAGCGGGAATGTATAGCGTCACGATTACGGATGCCAAAGGAAATACGCTCACACTGCATGAGACCGTTTCGGCGCCACCGCCAATGGTCATCGCCGAGACCGTGTCAAACCCGTCGTGTAGTGGCGTGGCAAACGGATCGATCACGCTTAACGTGACCGGCGGAACAGGAGCGGGCACCTATACCTATTTCTGGAACGACGGGTCAACCCAGCAAAACCTGACGAACGTGCCCAGCGGATTATATACGGTGACCGTGACCGACTCCACAAATTGCACGGCGCAAAAGTCGTTCATGTTGACAAATTCATCTCTGCTAAGTGCTACAGCTTCGCTTCTTAACCCTACCTGTTCGCAGACCAATGGCAGCATCGACATAACGCCTGCCGGCGGTGTAACACCATACACGTATTTGTGGAGCACTGGGGCAACAACGCAGGACGTAAGCGGCCTTGGCGCGGGAGTCTTTGGTGTAACCATAACTGACGCCATAGGGTGTTCGACAAACAAAAGCTATACGCTTCGCGTCAACAATACCTTGTTGCTGACCTATGTGGTGACACCCACCAGTTGCGCTGGCGATACTTTTGGTGCGATTGATATGACGGTGGTTGGCGGCACATCTCCCTATACGATCAAATGGCTGGATGGTCCGACCACGGAAGATCGCACAGGGCTGGTGGTTGGTCTCTATACCGTGTCAGTGTCTGATGCGGCCGGCTGTAGCACGCAGGCAACTATTGGAGTTTCCCAAAAACCTCTGGTCGTTACCAGCCAAATTAATCAACCGGTTTGCTCCTCCGATCTTGGGTCTCTCGCCCTTACCGTGAGCGGCGTTCCACCCTATACATACACCTGGTCGAACGGTGCCACGGGTAGCACGATCACGGATCTTCCGGCTGGAACTTATACCGTCACCGTAACGGATGCCAGCGGATGCAGCCGCAAGCTTTCCTACCAGATCCTTTCGCCGACGGTGATCGGGATAACCAGCAAGGTTAGCAATGCACAATGCGGGGTCGAAGGGTCTTACAGTATCGATCTTTCGGTGACGGGCGGCAAATATCCGTATACCTACCTGTGGTCGACGGGGGCAACGACTCAAAATGTTAGCGGTCTGAATTCCGGGACCTATTCTGTGGCCGTGAAGGATGCATTGGGTTGCACCGTCACGCGTCAATTCACGGTGGATCCTATTTCTGTTGGATGGTCTTGTCTCATCACTCCGCCCACCAAAGCTGTCGTGTGCGGATCGGCCGGAAATTTACTGTCTACCGCTGTAGTGGGTGCCACCAACTATCTCTGGACGGTAACCAGCACGGACAATAGCTGGGCGATCACGTCGGGAAATGATTCTACTGCGGTTTATACGGCAGGTACTCCCGGCAGCTCGGCGACGTTCACGCTGACGCTTACAAAAAATGGTTGCTCACAAACTTGTTCCTATACCACCAGCACCGCGTGTATACAAAAGGATAACACGGGCGGCGGCGATCCGTCATCCAGCGATCCTTGTTCCGCCACCACTACGGTCGCTACGGTGCAGCAACAAGCCGCGACTGAGGTACCTGTGGCCAGCGCCACAAAAATACCTTTCGAACTGAATGTCTATCCCAACCCCTTCAGAGACAAGCTGAACTTTGAATGGAAGGCCCCGTACGACGACAACGTTAAGGTCGAGATCCTGGACAAATCAGGCCGAAGCCTGACCACGGTATACGAAGGCAAAGTGACGAAAGGACAGCATTACAATTTTGAATGGTCGGCTGCCGGCCTCACGGATCACTTCTACTTCTACAAGTATACGTCGTCGAGAAATAAAGACTACGGACAATTGGTGAGGAAGCGATAGTTGCTTTTGAAAATCAAAGACCTGTTAGTCCTTAGAAAACTAACAGGTCTTTTTTATGTATTGAATTTTTTAAAGGAATGTGAAAGACATGTTGGGTTCACATCCCAATAAACATCTGCTCAAGCCACCTCAGCCTCCAGCGATTTCCCCATCTGTATAGCATTCAACGGAAGTTGAACGACAAACTCGGTGTACCGACCCTGCTCAGACGCTACGGTGATGTTTCCATCCAATGCCTGTACCGATTTTTGAACGATGTATAACCCCAGCCCGTTGCCCTTTGAGTCGGGATGGCCTTTGAAGAACATGTCGAACAGGCGAGGTTGGATGCTGGCGTCCACCCCAATACCATTGTCGCGAACGCTGAACTGAAGTTGATCGTTTTTGATCGTGGCCCGGAACAACACGCTGGCCCCCTCGGCGTGCTGCATGAGACTGTAGATGAGCGCATTCTCCACTAGGTTGGTGATGACCACGTCGACCAGGTTGGGGTAGGAGAAGAAAACAAGATCCGCAGGACAGTCGATCGTGAATTTGACATGCTTCTCGTTTATGAGATTCGAGAAACGGTCTTGTACATTCTCCACCAGACTGAGCAGCGTGATGGATGAGTAGCCTGTAGGCTGGTTGATCTCGCTGATGATGCTCAGTTTTTTCAAAAGCTTATCCATGCCCTCGGTGGTGTGCACGACGCGCTCCACCAGTTCCTTAGGTTCTCCATTGGAGAGGTGAATGGCAATGTTACACAACCCGATGATGGAACAAACCGGCGACCGCAAATCGTGCGAGGCGCGATACAAAAATGTGTCGAGCTCCCGGTTGGCTTCTTCCAGCAGCTTGGTGCGGTCCTGGACAATGGCCTCCAGGTTTTCGTTGACACGACGTACCTCTTCGTTGGCCCGGACGAGATCCTTCTTTTGTCTTCGCAGGCGACCACTGAAGGTGATCAGCAAAACAATCAGGATGGCAAAACCGATCACCACGAGCGATATGGCGAAAATTTGTTTCCGGAAAGCAAGTTGTTCTTCCAGGCGCCGGGCCTCGCTTTCGGAAAGTTGGTTCTCCAGCTTTTGAAAATCGAAATACTTTTCTTTGAGGCCGCTGATGATGAGCCGGTAGTCGCTTACGTTTTTATAGAAGCGGCTCTCGTTGGAGGCGAGCAGTTGTTCGAGGGCGATGAGGTCCGAGAAAAGTGTGGCGCGCGTATTTTCATCGAGGTTCATCAGGCCCTTCTGGAGTTTTTGGTCGATGATACGGATCTTCTCATCAAACTCGTTTTTCTGGGTGGTAAGACCCTGGCCTTCCAAGGTGGCCTTTTTCAAGAGGTTCTTGATGTCTTCGCTCACAAAAGATGAATCGGAGATGTTCCCCATAAAGACATCCTTTTTATGGCTCGCCGAATCCTGGAGCTGGGTGACCAGCTGATTGAATTTTCCGTCCAGCTTTGCTTTTGTCGCCGCGTCCATGCTTTTTATGGGAACGTTTTTAAAGATGGCATAGAACACGGTGAGCGATTGGATGGAGTCCAGGTTGGCAAGATTGAAATTCTTGAAATACTCTGTGTTGATCTCGGGATTTTGGGCAGCCGCTTTTTCGGACGTCGCGGGCGTCTGTGTTGGCGCTTGAGCCACGACCACCGGCTTGATGGCTTCCACCGTGATCACGGCCTCTTTTGCCGTTTGCTGCAGATCCAGAACGTCGTAGCCCTTTGCGGTAAATTGGTCGGCGGTATTTATTTTCTCATCGAGGGCGAGCGGTATTTCAATTTTGCCCGCCGCATCGGTCGTGACTTGCGCGGTCTTCCGGCCCTTGAAGGTAACCGGGAGGTTGCTCACGGGAGCATTGTTCCGGTCTTTGAACGTTACGTTGGCCACCTGATAGTTCTTCTTGCGAAC
>CBIHQM010000478.1:0-4966 GCA_966211885.1 uncultured Chryseolinea sp. | reverse complement strand
GAGGCCTTCGCTCACAGTTGATCCGTCAATTTTTGAGCGAATCTTTTTCGCTATGCTTTATCGCATTTGTCATTGCCATTGCGATCGCCTTTTTGGCGTTGCCGCTCTTCAATGAACTGGCGAACAAACAACTAAGCCTGAGCTACCTTTTGGACTTGAACCTTGTGTTCGGTTGTGTTGGGCTGTTTCTACTGATTGGGTTGGCAACTGGTTTTTATCCTGCTTTGGTGTTATCCGGATTCAATCCGGCAAAAGCGTTGTACAACCGCGTACAGTATTCTGGCAAAAACTATTTATCAAAAAGCTTAGTGGTGATCCAGTTTGCGCTGGCAACCTTTCTGATCATCGCCACCCTGTTCCTGTATGCGCAGTTCAATTTCCTGACCAAAAAGGATCTGGGCTACGACGATAAAAATCTCGTAGAGGTAACGATCAACCGGGCCATCATGGACAATGCCCTGACCCGCACATTAAAGAATGAGTTTTCCCGGTTGCCAGGCGTACAGTGGGTTGCCCCGCGAAACGTCGGGCATTTCGGAGGATCGACGAAAGCAAATGACAATGAATTCACGGCTACCTACACGCATGTGGACGAGGATTTCGTCTCAGCGATGAATCTATCCCTTGTGGAAGGGCGAAATTTTTCAAAAGCATTTCCCGGAGACTCCATCCACGCTGTGGTCGTGAACCAGACGTTCGTAACGGCTGCGGGTTGGACAGACCCGATTGGCAAAACCATCGACTACATGAGCATCCCGGATTGGGGAAACAAAAAGCTGACGGTGGTCGGTGTGGTGAAAGATTTTCACAGCGAGTCGCTAAAAGAAAAAATCAAACCGGAGATCCTTACCTACGAATCTAAACTGCCGCTTGGAAAATTTCTGATGCGCATTTCCCCGGACCATGTCCCGGAAACCCTCGCGGCGATGGAAGGCCTGTTCTTGAAAATGTTTCCTTATGACGCCTTCCAATATGCCTTTAAGGATGACTTGAACCGGAATTACTATCAGGCTGAAAATAAGTGGAAACAGATCATCACCGCCGCGGCCATCCTCGCCATTTTTATCTCCTGCATCGGGTTGTTTGGGCTCACAGCCTTAAACACGGAAAGCCGGACAAAGGAAATCGGCATCCGCAAGGTAATGGGAGCTTCTATACCGCAGATCATTAGCGTAATTTCCGGCGACATCATCCGGCTTGTTTTGATTGGACTGGCGATCGCCACACCGCTGGTCTGGTACGCCGTGGACACTTGGCTCCGGAGCTTTGCTTACCGGGTGGAGATGACTCCGTTGGTGTTTATTTCCGCAGGATTGTTTGCAACAGGAATTGCGTTGATCACGGTGAGCACACAAGCCATTAAAGCTGCGTTGGCCAATCCGGTAAAATCCCTTAAAAGCGAATAGCCATGCACTCCTGCACTACTCCATCCCCAAATACTTCCTGAAGTATCCGCACTCCTTAATTACCTCTTTATAATAACTCGTGTTCGCATACTCCCCCCTCAATTTCTTAAATCCGTCCCAAGCTTTAAAGTCCACGTCGGTGTCACCATAGAAATCCGGTTTCGCGTGGTAGTGGTTCGTGTAAAAATCATTGCGATCACACTTGGCCAGCATATACTGACATTTGGCCTTTTGTTCAGGCGTTGTAGCAGCGTCGAATGCTTTTTGATAGTATTGACGGGCTGGTGCACAGCCCAGGAGCTGCGATTGATAAGCCGGGGCGATGTAGTTGCCGTATTGATCCATGATGGCACCATAGTAGAAGACGCGGGCATTGCCAAAGTAAGTCATGTTGTAGTAGGCATTGGCCACCAATAAGCTGTTGTTATAAACATCCTGTTTTATCTCGATAAACGTCAGCATCTCCTTCATCTTCTTTAAAAAGGTAAGCTTGGTGTATTTCACCTTCTGCGTGGCTTCATGGTCGCAATCATGACAATCTTTGATCTTGCCGTTAAACGGATTGCCCAACAATTCTGTATCCTTCCCGTTTGGCGATTGCTCCATAAACGCGATGGCGGCATCCATCTTTCCCGCATAGGCGCTGGTCACAGCCTGGTATTCAAAAACGTCGGATAGCGTGATCGGGTATAGTCCCATGGCAAGCTGTTCCCAGGAAGACTTGCCTGCCTTCTGCAAGAAAGCTTTCATGGTTTCCAGGTTTGCCGGCGTCTGATAAAATTTATCCTGGCGGTTGAAGAGCTCGGCCATTACCGCGTTCTGCTGGTTTTGGTAGAGCGAGGAAATGTAACGCCTGCTCCACTCAGCGGCATGGTGATAGCGGAAAGCGCTTTGCTGCCCTTTCGGGAGCATGTTGTAGAGCCAGATCAGGTCGGGCAATAACGCCGTTTCCGTGTTGGCATCCAGGCGGTCGATGCTACTCAGCGAATTGATCAGTTTCAGCAACTGCAGTTGTTGCCTGGCGATATCGGTTTTAGGACTTGCCTTGTCGGCTTTATCAAAAAAAATAGTGGCTACGGCATGGTTATCGGCCAGCACGTTGAGATATCCCGCAGCGAGATGCCACAAGTAGGGCTTTGTGGTCTTCCCATCGTTTGCTACGGTGGTCACCAGTTGCAAGGCATCTTTGTCCGATCGCTCCTTCAACATGCGGCGGTAATCCGCGGCCGATGTGAAGGCGGTCTCGTTCAACTTCACCTCTGCTTTGTTCACAAGACGCGTAAGGAGAAAGTCAAGATGAGGGCTGGCGGGATTCAGTTTGTAGATCTCTTTGATGGCGGTTTTCTCGTCGGCATAGTAACCGAGCAACGCCCAGAGCGCGGCCTTCTCGCCGGGTGTCTTGGCCAGGGCCAGCGAGGCGTCGAAATCTTTTTGTTCCTGCGGATGAAAGTTATAGGCCGTCACCGTGCGCAGTGCCGGGCACTGATCGAACACCACGCTGTACAAATAGTTGGAGGTCGCATAGTCCTTACGACTATAATACGCTCCCGCCACATAGCTCAACCCCCGGTAGTAAAGCGTATTCCGGGGTACGGACGCCTTTGTCTTATCGAAGAACGCCACGACTTTCTGTTTGTCGAGACCGTAGAAATATCCTTTCATGGCCTGGAACCAGTAACGGTTTTTCAGAAACGGATCGGTGGTCTGGGTGAAAAGCTTCTCCATCTGCGCGGTGGTGACGGCATTGGCGGGATTGGATTTGTGCTCCTCATAATTCCAGGAATCAATGGAGGTGGTGCTGGCGGCCTCGATGACTTTGGCGTGATAGAGAAATTCAACAAAGCTCTTCGCCTTTTCATGGGAGCCCGCTGCGGCAAGGCTAGCCGGTAAAGGTTGCTTTTTTTGGAGCGCATTGTAAGCGTCGTTGATGCCGGTGGTCTTTGCGTCCTTCAGCAACAATGTGCTGATCTGAACATCGGTTAATGGGCTGCCTTTCAGATACGTGACCCAATCGGCCACCAGCGCGTCATTAAAGCGGGTGGCATACTTGTCTTCGAAGACGATGTCATAGAACACATCCCGGGGCGCAAAAAAGAATGGCGCGTACGATGCGTCCACATACACTTCGGGGGTGAAACTCGAATCGTAGTCATAGCCCCAATCCATATCGGCGCAGGCCATCACAATGCCATAAAATCCCAGGACAGCCAGGCTAAAAAGCGCTGCTAATTTTTTCGTAGAAGTCGTCTTCATGACGGTAGTGTTTCAGATTAAAGTTGTCCAGGTCGTAAAAAATGATCTCGCCCGGTGTTGCTGGCAACTCGCCCGACAGGTCGCTGGCCATTTCGCTGAGGTCGGTCGTTGTCACCGTCTCAATTTTGATGCGGTCGCCCTGTTCAAAATAATGGTCAAGTTTAAGCACATTGTGAGTCACTTCAAAAAATGGTGCCGCTTTCATTTTAAAGTTTGGGTCGCGAAGAAAGACATTGTCGTCCACTTTGGTTAAAAGACCGATCACTTTGTTGCCGCGAATGTGCAACCCCCAGGAGAACATGGGCAACGCCACGTCCAGCTTTAAAGGATAGTCATGTAGATTTTGCGTATAGCGCGCGGCCGTCGCGCGGTCATAAATGGAGTTCGACGAATCGGCGGCGATATGTCCCATATTATAGAACATCAACACACCCCGGTCGACCGGTGGCATGCCGGTTGTCTTTACATACTTCACCTGGTGCAGGCGTATGGTCGCCGAAATGGTCTTGACGCCGGCAGCTTTCAAGGCTTCAATAAATTTGAAATACATCTCCTTGCTTTCGAGCGACCAGTCGCAATCCACCTGGATCTCGGAAGCGGCAGCAAGACCTTCGTGGGTATTGATCGAACCCACAAGCGTCATCACTTTTTCTGCCAAGTCGGCTATATCCAACGTCTTGGATAGCATCACTTCATTCTTTACATAAATTACCGGCACTACTTCCCAACCCTCGGGTTTGCCCGCAAAGGTCACCGGCGATCTCGGCATGGCCTTTCCATCCGACAGCTCCACATCAAAATAGCGCACATACAACCGCTTCACATGATTTGCTTTCAACACCGCGCGCTCTTCCGGCGAAAGGTCAAACACGGTCTTCCAATAATAGAAGGAAACAGAAGGTTTCGATTGCTGGCAAGAAGCCAATTGAAACACAATGATCCACCCGAGCACGCCGTGCAACAGGAAAGATCTACCTAACGATCGAAGTTGCATAGGAATACGCATGGGGGTTTGGCGTAAATACAACAAATATAACTTCCCGAAAAACAAGCTACAGGCGAGTTCAAATCCTCATCCCAACAATGTCCTCAAAGACCACCCAAAACCCTTTTGTTGGTGTCCCACCAACAAAAATCAGCATCCAGCCTCACCATTCACACCGGCTTAAGCCAACATCTCAAACCAAACCTCCACCACATACCCGTCCGGATCCTTAAAAAATATATACGGCGACCCCGGCACAAATTCGCCCTCGTCCTCTATCACACCTCCAGCTTTCAGAATCTTGTCGCGCACCACTCCCATC
>CBIHQM010000477.1:0-5023 GCA_966211885.1 uncultured Chryseolinea sp. | reverse complement strand
TGCTTTATTTTTTTGCAGGCCGTCTTTGAGCGTAACATATTTTCCGACGTGCTTATGTTGTTCTTTGAAGGCGGCATTTGCCCGGACCGGATAGACTTGAAGATTTCCATAGGCATACTTTTTGGCGGCCGTGGCCGGTTCCAGTTTCAGGTTGGCTTTGTTGTATTGCGCGCTCGCTGTGGTAATCGAAATCACCATGAGCAGACTTGTGAATAGGAAAGGTTTCATGTGCTAGCGGTTTTGGTTTCCAGCGTTGATCTTGGTTGAGGATGCCCCAGCTGTTATTTCCAGCTTAGATTTTTTGCCTGGCCGTATTCTTTCAGGGACTTGATCATGGTGGCATCCAGGGAAGCAGTCTTGTCGGCGGTGCTGGTGTGGGTTTCGATGTATTTGCGGCGTTCTTTTTGGAGCGTTTGCAGCTCGGCCTGTATGCGGGCCCGGTCGGCGGCTTTTTGTGCAACGTAGTTCTTGCGTTGCTCGACGGTCATCGAACGCATTTCCTGGGGCAGGTCGTCGGTCTTAGTGTCGGTGATGATCTTGGCGTTATCCTTGGAGGCATCGATCAAATCCCAGCTTGAATTGGAATAGACCTTGGAGCTTTTTGAAAGCGTGCGCTCCACTTCATTCGCCTTGCCGTACTGTGCGGCATTGCTGTCCTGCACCCGCTGCTGATCTTTCTTGTATGCGCCGGACGCGCCATAGTAAACATAGGTGGCATTCAACGCGTCGTTCTTGGCGCTGATTTGGTCATCATAGGGCGTGGCGATGTAGACGGTCTTGCGATTTTGCTCGATGCTCATGTAGGCGCCTCCTCCCAGGTCGGCCCCGCGCTTCCAGCTGGTTTCAATTCCCTCGTCGAAGCTTCCACAGAAAATCGTGTTCACCACCACGTCCTTTTCTTTGGCGTATTGACAGGCCCATTCATAGGAGACACTTCCTTGCGAGAAGGGCTCGTTGCCGGCGATGAAAATCATTTTGAGGTCGTTTTTCTCTCCTGACCATTGCAGTTGTTCGAGGGCAGTACGGATCACGTGTCCGCAATATTCCTGGCCCCCGTTGGTGGTGAGGGCAAACAATTTTTCGGAAAGAACATCGAGGTCGCCCGTGAGCGGGCTCACCTGGCGAATGTAGCCGTTGCCGGATGACAGCCCGTCGTTGCCGTACTCATAGAGCGCGATAGAGATCTCTGGCGATGCACCATCGCTGCATTTCGCGGCGGCCAGCTCGTTCACGATCTTCCACAGCTGCGATTTGGCTTGCTCGATGAGCCCGTCCATGCTGTTGCTGGTGTCCAGCAGCAAGGCCAGCTTGATCCTTTGACTTTTTACGGCGACGGTCGCGGCGGCTGGGTTTGCCTCCGAATGGGCCGGTTGGCATTCGGTGTAAAGGCATAGGACGGCGGTGAAAACGATGCCTTTCAAAAGCATGCCGGCAGCGGTGTTCAGGTGTTTCATGGCTAAATGTTTTTCTAAATCTCACGCGAAAAAAGAGGAAAGGGTATCGAAACTGAGGGAAGGCGCCAGCCGGCCGGGTGAACCGCCAGACCGGCTTCGTGAAACCCTGGTTTAGGTTGGTCTGCTGAAAATTTGCATTTTAAATATTGTATTAACTTTCCCGTTCAAAGCTCATTGCATGCGCCATCGAATCGTTATCGCGTTCTGTTTCCTGGGGATCTTGCTCTGGACGACCGGTTATGGTCAGGCCACCAAAAAGGACTCCTACACGAAATTCAAGAGCAATTCCTCGCGCCAGTCGGTGACGGTGTTGTTGAATGAAGCGAGTGGCTTGAAGGACAAAGACCCGCAAGGCGCCCTCAGCAAAGTTCAGGAAGCGCTTGGCCTAAGCCTGGCCAACGGCGAGTCCTTCAACGAAGGACGCTGCTACCTGTTGCTGGGCGAGATCAATGAAGGCCTGCAGGAATGGAAGCTGGCCCTGGACAACTACGGGCATGCCCGGGAAAAGTTTCTTAACCCAAAGGGAGGATACTCAGACGAATATGTGCGCGCCGTACAAGGCCTTGGCAACACGGCCCTCAAGCTCGGGCAATATTCCGAAGCCTTGCAGTACTTTGAAGAGGCCTTGCAGTTATCAAAGAATGCCAATCAAAAAGCAGCCTTGCAGTTGAGCTTGTCGGAAGTGTATTACCAGATGGAGCGCTACCAGGAAGCGTTGGACGCCCTGAAAGAAATCGACGTCAGTCCGAAGAAGATAGCGAGCAGCAGCAGCTTTTCCAACCAGGCCAACAACCAGGAAGCCAAGATCTATGCACGCCTCAACGACCTGGACAAAAGCAAAGCGCTGTTCGATAACTCCGTGAACACCTTACGGCAAACCAAAGACGTGAGCCCCGAGGAAGATCAGTCGCTGCAAAAGACCAAAGAAGAGATCGCCGGCGTGTTTCGCTCTCAAAACCGGTATGACGATGAGATCGACCTGCGCAATAAGTCTATTGAATATAACCTGGAATCCAATAACTTTTCTGAAGTTACCAAGGACAAAGTCGAGATTGGCAAAACCCTCGACGCCAAGGGTGAGCCCCGCGCTGCCCTGAGGGCCATCGAAGAGGCCACGCGCATGGCCGACACCCTCCACAATCCCAAGGAGCAGATGTATGCCTATCAAACGCTGGCCAACTTGTATGAAAAGAACGGCATGACATCCAAGGCGCTGGATGCGTATCATAAATTCAGCTTCCACGTCAGCCAGGCCGACTCCCTCAATGAATTGCAGCGCCTCCAACAGGCCCGCATCCTCAACATTCAAAAGGACATCACCGAGCTCTCCAAAAATGTGTCGCTCGGCAAACAGGAAGAAAGCCTGGAGCTGGCCACGGTAGCACGCCAGCGGATCATCATCTATGGACTGCTGGCCTTGTTGCTGGTGATCGGCACCACTTCCTATTTCACCTATAAAAATGCGCAGGCCAGCAAAGTAGCCAACCAATTGCTGGCCCTGAAGTCGCTGCGCAGCCAGATGAACCCGCATTTTATTTTCAATGCGCTCAACTCCGTCAACCATTTTATTGCCCAGCAGGATGAGCGGGCCGCTAATAAATTTCTTTCCGAGTTCTCGCAACTGATGCGGCTGGTGCTCGAAAATTCACAGGAAGATTTTATTCCCCTGCAACAGGAACAGGACATTCTCTCACTTTACCTGAAACTGGAGCACTATCGCTTCCGCGACAAATTCGACTACACCATCGACGTAGATGCGTCATTGAACACCGAGGCGATGGAGGTCCCTCCCATGCTGATCCAGCCTTACATCGAGAACGCCGTCTGGCATGGGTTGAGGTACCGGGAGGAGAAGGGGCACTTGTCGCTCCGGTTTATCAAGGACAACGGGCAATTGGTGGTGGAGATCAAAGACAATGGCATCGGTCGCAAACGGTCGGCCGCCTTGAAGACGGCGCAACAGAAAAAACACCGCTCCACCGGCTTGAAAAATATCCGTGAGCGGCTGGACATCCTCAATAAAGTTTACAAGACGCACTACCGCGTTGCCATCGACGACCTGCCGGAAGGGTCGGGCACCGAGGTGCGCGTTTATTTACCTATGAAAAACCATACCGGTAGCCTATGAAAGCCGTGATCGTTGACGACGAAAAAGACAGCCGCCAGATCCTGGCGAACTACCTGGCCAAATATTGTCCCGAAGTCCAGGTTTGTGGCTTTGGCGAGTCCGTATCCACCGGGCTGGAGGCCATCGAAGCCCACCATCCTGACATTGTTTTTCTCGACATCGAAATGCCCTATGGCAACGGCTTCGACTTGCTGGACAAGGTTGGACAAGTAGATTTCGAGACGGTGTTTGTCACCGCCTTCGACACCTACGCCATCCAGGCCCTGAACCTGAGTGCTGCCTATTACCTACTGAAACCCATCGACATCGACGAACTCATCAAGGCCGTGACCAAAATAAAAGAGGAACGCGCTGCGGAAAACTATAAACACCACGCACAGGTGTTGCTGGACAATTTGCGTGCGCCGTCGCCTCAAAAGATCATGTTGCCGACGTTAGAAGGGTTCGAGATCGTGGCGATCAACACTATCTTGTACTGCGAAGCTGTAGATAATTTTACCCGCTTTCATTTCGAGACGGGCACTCCCCTGCTCATTTGCCGCACGCTGAAATATTTTGAAGAGGTGCTGGGGGAACACGGCTTCCTGCGCATTCACCGATCGCATCTGATCCATCCCCATCATGTGATTCGATACTCGAAGGGCAAGGGAGGGTTTGTGACGATGAAGGATAAGCGGGAGTTGGAGGTGTCGCCGAGTAAGAAGAAGGAGTTGTTGGAGTTGTTTGAGCGATGAGGAATCAGGAGCCAGGAGCCAGGAGCGAGAATCTTTTTCTCGGCGTTCAGTAGCCAGTAGTCAGTATTCAGTATGTCTATGCCTGCCAGGTGTTAACAAAGTTGACTACTGGCTACTGGCTACTGGCTACTAACTCCTGGCTCCTCCTCCCAAAAAACAAAAAGCACCCCGGCGAACCGTGGTGCTTTTTTTAGGCTTTGTATGCTTGGCAACTACCAAGCACGCGTCTGTCCTGTTTGAATTACTTCACGTGTTTGTTCACGACTTTAGCCAATTCGAACATGGAGATTTGATCTTTGCCACCGAAAATGGCTTTCAGCTTCACGTCGCCGTTGATCATTCTTCTGTTCTTCTTGTCTTGAAGGTTGTTCTTCTTGATGTAGTCCCAGATCTTTTTGATGATCTCTGTTCTGGGGATGGCTTTGGTGCCGATCACTTCAGCCAGGGCTGCGCTGGGAGTCAGCGGAATCATGAAGGCTGCGTTGGGTTTTCTTTTTGCGGCTTTCTTGGGAGCTTTCTTAGCTGCTTTTTTAGGAGCGGCCTTCTTTGCTGCCTTCTTGGGAGCTGCTTTCTTTGCCGCCTTTTTAGCGGTCTTCTTCGCAGCTTTCTTAGCTGCTTTTTTCGCTGTTTTTGCCATAGCGTTTTTGAATTTTAGAGTTAATTAATAATTACTTAAAATGTTATGGTTCACACTTTGCTGTGAATAT
>CBIHQM010000476.1:0-5086 GCA_966211885.1 uncultured Chryseolinea sp. | reverse complement strand
CGGAAGCGCGATAGGTTTGCGGGATGATCAACACCATCCCCAGCAGCAACAGGGTGCCAAAACACAACAACAGACTTCCGATTCCCACCGTTACCCGGTTGGCAAAATTCATCAGGAAAAATTCACTTAAGAGATACCCCAAGGGCAAGGCAATGGCTCCCGCAAGCGCCAGCAACTTCACATAGCCTTTCGAGAGCAAAGAAATAATAGAGCCGATGTGGGCGCCGATGATCCTGCGGATGCTGATCTCTTTCCGGCGGGTTTCTACCGTGTACACGACAAGTCCCAACAGACCCAGCGCGGCGATGCACAACGTTGTAAAGGCCAGGAACCCCAACAAAGAAACCGTGGCGCGTTGTGAATGAAGTTCTTCAAGCGTGCTATCCAGCCAGTGGTAAACAAAGGGATGCTGCGGGTAAATATTTTTCCATGTTTTTTCCAGGTCCCGCAAAGCAGCTGTTTTTTTTGAAGGAAGCACCGTCATGGTCAGCAGGGCATAGCCATCAGGCTTGCACCGTATGGCCATCGGCCGGATAGCATTCCCAAGACCTTCGTGGTAAAAGTCTTGCAAGACACCGGCAACCTGCAAGCTGACGCTATCCTCTACGCGGAGAAATTTTCCGACGGACTCGCCGCTTGTTTTAAATCCCAGCACTTTTATAGCGGCCTCATTGATCAACACCTGGTCTCCGCTTTGTTCCGAGGTCTCGTTAAAGTTTGATCCTGCCACCAAGGTGAGCCCGAACACAGGTATCACGCCGGCGTCGCCCGCGTAGTTGGCGAGCGTCACTTTTTGTGGGCCCTGGCCCTCCACCGCTATCTCAGAAAGAGCACGATAGCCAAAGCTTTGAGAAGTTGCGGCAATTTTTTCTACGGTGCTTTGCGCATCCAGCGATGTTTTGAAGATGGATTGATCTTTTGGATTGTTGGGGATGCTGAGGCGATTATCTTTTTGAAAGCCATTGTCGCCGCTGGCTAGAAATGAGAACTGCCGGTAGAACGCACTCAGAAAGATCATCACCAGCAGCGACAATGAAAATTGAAACACCAGCAACGTCTTTCGAAACGTAAGGCCACCCATGATCCGTTGCGACCCCACATTCTGAAGCATCTTTATCGGGCGGAACGACGACAAGATCCACGCGGGCAATGATCCCGCCAGAATTCCCACCACAAAAGCAAACACCAAAAAGCACGCGGCGATCTGCCAATCCAACGCGATGCTGGGCACAAACTCGTATCCATCATTGAACGGCCTAAACTCCAGGATGAAACCGAGCATAACCTGCGCAAAACAAAATGCGCCCAAGGCAATGAGGATCGCCTCCAGGATGTATTGGAAAAATATCTGCCCACGCCGCGCACCCGCCAGCTTGCGTATGCCCACTTCCCGGGTTCTGGACAGCGAACGTGCGATGGATAAATTGGTATAGTTAAAGGTTGCCGACACCAGAATGATCAGGGCGATGCCTACTTCGGTAATGATCTTTCCCCACGAACCGCCGCGGGCGATGTCGTTGTTTAGGCGATCCCAGCTTGGCGTGATCGAGGCCACGGACTGAAACATAAAGGCAAAGCGTTCCTTTTCATTGGCGTTCTGAGCGACGCTGTTGCCAATTTCTTCCAGTACAAGGCTCAACGATGACGCCGTGGCCTGGGGTTGTAACACAACGTAAGTATATCCCAGTTCAAAGGAATCCCAGGTGTCTGATTTCTTTGATAAATGCCCAAGCTTTTCCAGGGAGGAAACGGTGGAGGATGAAATGTAGGCATCAAATTCAAAATGCGACTTGCCAGGGGGTTCATTCAAAACGCCCGTGATCATAAACTCACCCAGATTTTTTAGCGTGATTGTTTTTCCCAACGGATTGGCGTCTCCGAAAATTTTGACCGCTACTTTCTGAGATAGGACGATGCTGTAAGGATGGCTCAGTGTGCTATGCGTATTTCCATACTGCAATGAAAATCCGAATACGTCAAAGAAGGCGGGTTGTGTGAAGGCTCCCCGCAAGGGTATTTCCTCTACGCCACCACTCAGGGTTGCGCTTACCGGATACAAACTTGTAGCCGCCGCAATCGTCTGATCGTATGACGTAAGCTCTTCAGCCAGGGGCAGTGGTGTGCTGGCAAGCGTCCAGGAGTCGCCGGGAGTGCTATTGATTTTGGAGAGGATGCGGTAGGTCTGCTGAATGTGGGGATGAAAGGTGTCGTAGCGGAAAAAATCGATCGTCCTCACCATGATCATCATGCAAACGGCCATGCTGAGCGACAAGCCAGCGATATTGATAAAGGAAAAGAGCCGGTGCTTCAGGAGATTTCTCCAGGCAATGGTGAGATAGTTTCTAAACATAGACGAAGGTTTTGCCAGCAAGGTCAAGAATTAAGCCAATTCTAAATTACGAGATTTCCCTGGTTGTTGACATAGCCTTTAGTAGAGAGCGGGCGAATGCGGACAATTCTGGTCATTTGCGATCGCAGGCTCACCGTTTATTTTTTACGGCATTCAGATTTTAACCTGACTTTTCCGCATCAGTGTATAGGTGAATTTATTTCCCCACTCAGCCAGGTAGATCTTGCAGAGTTTTATGAACTCGGCAAACTCCGTGGGATTCGCAAAGACCTGGCAGCCGGCGGAATATTTGTCGACCTGTTTGGACTCGTGTGTTTCCGAGGCCCGGTGAATATTTATACCAAACAAGCCGGTCTGAGTTTTACCCGAATCGTAGTCGATCATAGCGTCTTTGTTCGTGTCGCGGATCACGGTCAACGGAGTAGCCTGCACCAGCGCTTCATACTTTCCTTTGTGTTTGCCAAACAAATGTGAGTCGATGTATTGTCCTTCTTTCAGGATGGCCGTTCCCCTTTGACCCATGGGATTGTTCAGCCAGAACAATCCGGGGTTGGTGGTGATCTTGTATTTGTTCAGCTTCCACAGATTTTCATATTTCCAGAAAACCCACAGCTCGTCATTGAATTTGTTGACCTTCACTTCTTCATTCCGGAGACCGACGATGTTCAGGTTAAAGTTTCTCGTATCGTCCTTCCTGACTTTATACTTCAAGGTCTCCATCGCGTTGATGATGGCCTTCACGTCGGTGGGCAGTCGCTCAGGTTCTCCGGCGGTTTTTAGTACCTGGGGTTGTGACTTGTCTTTTTCATTGAACGTTTTGTTCAGATTCTTCACTTCGCCGATGTCGACAATGCCCGCCCGTTGACTGGCTTCGATCAGCGATTCGCCGGGTCGTGTCACGATCTTGTCCTCCAGTCCTTCCAAGCCATCGGGCAGACCGTCCGGATAGAGGTATCGCATCATCGCATTTTGAAGCATGGATCGAATCATTTGCGCGTGGTTTTAAGTAGTTCGGCGGTCACCGCATCGGCCGGCCCATAAGTGGCTTTCACGGTTCCGTTTTTATTGCGGGTCACATTTATTTTTACCTGCATGGCCAGTTCGTCGGACGGTGAGCAGATCACGTAAACGTTCGGATGATTGACAAATCCGGGAACCCGTCCCCGCAGAACCTTCCACCCCAGTCGAAGTCGTGGCCAAAAATCCAAGGCCACGGGCTTTACATAAAACGTCAGTGAAAGATCGCTCATGGCGAGATACATGTTCCGCGGCAAGCCGTCGCGCAGGTCGTCGTTGATATATTCTCCTTTGGGCAAATGGGTCGAGAACCATTGCCAGGCCTCTATCTGCGCCTGGTGCATGCTCATATCTGCCCGAATAACCTCCTTAAGGATTTGGGAAGCCATTCCCTGAAAGTGAGGCTGTATTTCACTTGTTTTTCCAGCTGTCCCCATGACGCTCTTATTTTTTCTTTGAAGTTCAGCCAGTGATGGAAGATCGGAATTCTTGACGCGAATAACCTGAATCCATCATCTGGCATTATGGGTTTGGGCCCTCTACGGGGGCAGGGGCTGCTTCTTGCTCCGGCGTGTTGATATTGTCAACCAATGCGTTGATAACTTTTAATAGTCCGGGAGGCATGGCCGATTCGCTCACGTGAATCTTAATGTCCAGGCTACCGCCGCGATTGGCCGTGTTTTCGGTTGACCGGGAATGATCGATCGATCCCGACAGGGATGCATTCACGAATTTGCTCAGGATTCCGGTGGTTCCGATCTGCAGCTTGGCGCTTTGTGCGGCCGCGTTTTTATCGGTCACCACCTGGCTGATGTTGTAATTGAAACTGACGCTCAGCGAATCAAAATTCAAACTGGGCACCTTCACCAGGGTGATCAGCGGCACGGTGATCTTCCGGTCCACCAGGACCTCTTTACCGTCCCTGGTCTCTTTGACCTGCATCGTAAATTCGACGGTCGGCATCACACCGTCTTTGTTCAGCAGACCTTTCACAAACTCCAGGGTGGTTTGCGCGGCCACCTGGTGCGCTTTGATGGTGGTTAACAAGGGTGTGGCAATGACAAATTCCAAGGGAATTTTCTCAAACTCGGCGGGACTGACGTTCAGCGCACTCTCCGCTACTGCATCTTTTTTAGCCATGATGTAAAGGGGTTAAGGGTGAGGGTCTATATTTTTTGTTTTGTGAAGGTCTATACTTTTGTTTTTTCAGAGTCGCCGGCCAAACCGGTCAGCGAACTGATCAGCTTGTGAAGACCATAGGGCGTTTCCACAGCCCCAACCGTCACATCGATCTTGATGGTTTTCTCCGTTGAATTTCCCGATTCCTGCTGCGGAACGAATTCGCCTTCGATGGTCTTCGGGTCTTCGATCAGGAACCAGGGTCTTTTCGGACTGGCGCCGGTGGCTGACCGGATCGTGGAACTGACCGAACGGATGTCGTCCTTTACTTTCAATTCGAACTTAAAGTTTGCATTGTTGATGGCCAGGGGCTTGATGGGGAGCAACGATAGGTTGGGAATGAAAATGGTACGCTCGTTTCCATCTTGATCAAAATACTCTATCGGTTGCTGATACAACACACCCCATCTGATCTTTAGCTCTTTGAGGCGTTTTGAAATCCTTACGCTCTCTTCTCTGTCCGCGTCAGTTAATTCTGCTTTCGCTTCAAGCGCCAACTTTCTTGCCGACAATTCCTCTATTTCCTTATTGCCTTTTTTT
>CBIHQM010000475.1:0-5128 GCA_966211885.1 uncultured Chryseolinea sp. | reverse complement strand
CACACCCCTTTGTTGGTGTCCCACCAACAAAGATTTCTGACCCCGCTCACCAACCCCGCTCCACACCTCCCACGATCCAGCCATCCCCGCCCCGGTCATGAAATGAGGCATGAGGCAAGCATAGTCCCCGAGGCGGGAGACTATGCTTCAAAAAAAACCTGCATCTACCACGTTACCACTCCCTATCTCACGCCCACCCCTCGGCGAACCAATCCCTTTTTCTTATCATTGCACCCAAAATTCTATCCCTCATGAAAAAATACGACGTATACGCCATCGGCAACGCCATCGTAGACATAGTCACTGAAGTAGACGACACCTTCTTCCAAACCAACGGCATCGAAAAAGGTCTCATGACCCTTGTCGATGAAAAGCGCCAATCGGAATTGATGAAGGCGATCGACATGAAAAAAAGCAAGCTCTCCGGCGGCGGCTCTGCCGGCAACACCGTGGCGGCCATCAACCAATTCGGAGGCAAAAGCTTTTATTCTTGCTTAGTGGCAAAAGACGACCTCGGAAAGTTTTTCCTCGAAGACGCCGCCCGCAACGGTATCGGCACAAGCCTTAAATACGAAACCCTTCCCGAAGGCCACACCGGCCGCTGCCTGGTCATGACCACACCCGATGCGGGCCGCACCATGAACACGTTCCTCGGCGTGAACGCCTTGTTCTCCCCCGCCTACCTCGACGAAGAGGCGATAAAGAATTCGTCTTATATATATATGGAGGGCTACCTCGTGCCCAGTCCTGACGGCCTCCGGGCTATGTTGGAAACAAAAAAGATCGCCGAAAAACATAAAGTGGGTGTGGCCCTCACCTTCTCGGATCCGAGCATGGTAAAATATTTTGGCGACCAAATGAAGCAGGTCGTAGGCGCCAGCGTCGACCTCCTGTTCTGCAACGACGAGGAAGCCATGATCTTCACCGGCACCAATTCGGTCAATGAGGCCCGCGAGGAGCTCAAAAAAGCAGCCAAGCGCTTCGCCATCACTCTTGGCGCCAACGGGGCCATCATTTACGACGGCGATACATTTATTGACATAGAGCCTTACACCGTAAAAGCGGTCGACACCAATGGTGCCGGCGATATGTTTGCTGGGGCGTTCATGTATGCCATCACCCATGGCCACAGCTTTGCTGAGGCGGGCAAATTGGCGTCCCTGGCGTCGTCCAAAGTGGTGTCGCAGTTCGGACCACGCCTCCAAACCGCGCAAGTTCACAAAGTGTTGGCCGACCTGGTGTAGGCCGGCATCTTATATAACGTTCTGATTTTCAGAATATAAACCGCAAACAGGGCACAAAACTTAGGGTAATCTTGTAAATCCAGAAAATCCTGGTCATCTTTGCAGCCCTTTATTTTTAGAGGTTAACAAATACCGCGATGAAACGTACATTTCAACCTTCCCGCAGAAAGAGAAAGAACAAGCACGGCTTCCGTGAGAGAATGGCAACGGCCAATGGCCGCAGAGTGCTGGCGAACCGCAGAAAGAACGGCCGTAAGAAGTTGACTGTTTCCAGCGAGAAGACCGTAAAGCATAAATAATTGCTTTCCGCCTTACGCGTCCCCACCGAGATTGATTAATTTCAGCTCATGGGGAGGTATACATTCGGCAAGAACGAACGTCTTTCAAAAGAAAAACACATACAGGAACTCTTCGACAAGGGTTCCTCTTTTTATTTCTTTCCCTTCAAGGTGTTTTTCATGCCCCACCCCGACCCGGCGCCGTCCGCCCACCAGGTCCTGGTCTCCGTATCCAAACGAAACTTCAAACGGGCTGTCGACCGCAACCTCATCAAGCGTCGCATCCGCGAAGCCTACCGCCTGAATAAGGAACGCTTTCCTGCACAGAACAAATTACTCATTGCGTATATTTATAGTGTCAAAGACATTCTGCCGTCGGCGCAGATCCAGGAACGATTGGTAAAAACGATAAAACGTTTCGACTATGTGGAGAAGAATTAAGTGGCCCTTTCTGTTGGTGATCTCCGTCGCGCTGCTGGTGGCCTTCCGCAAGCCCGCCGAAAAATATTTCGACATCGCCAAAAGTCTCGACATTTTTGCCACCCTCTTCAAAGAGGTGAACGCCTACTACGTCGATGAAGTAGAACCCCAAAAACTAATCCGCAAAGGCATCGACGGCATGCTCACGTCGCTCGATCCCTACACCGACTACATCGCCGAAGACGAACTCGAATCCTTCCGCATCTCCACGACAGGTCAATACGGCGGCATCGGCGCCCTCATCGGCGTGATCGATAAAAAAACGATCGTCACCCATCCCTACAAAAATTTTCCTGCCAACAAGGCCGGCATCAAAGTGGGCGATGAACTGATCTCCATCGATGGAAAAAGTCTCCAGGGAAAAATGACGAGCGACGTCAGCGCCCTGCTCAAAGGCCAACCCCACACCGAGGTGGAACTGAAAGTGAAACGCTACGGCCAAAAAGATCCCATCACGCTCAAGATCACCCGCGAAAAAATCACCCTCGCCAACATTGCCTACTTCGGCATGATCGAGCCCACCGTAGGCTATATCAAGCTGGATGATTTCACTACCGGGGCCGGTCGTGAAGTTTCCGACGCGCTGGTGGCGCTGAAGCGGCAAGGAGCAACCAAGATCATCCTCGACCTGCGCGACAACCCGGGAGGCCTGCTCCACGAAGCGGTGAACATCGTCAGCCTCTTCGTGCCGAAAGGACAAGAAGTGGTTTCCACAAAGGGAAAAGTGGAGGAGTGGAACAAACAATATAAAACCCTGAACAATGCCGTGGACACGGAGATCCCGTTGGCCGTGTTGGTGAACGATGGCAGCGCCAGTGCCTCCGAGATCGTGGCGGGAGCGCTACAAGACTATGATCGCGCCGTGCTCATCGGAAGAAAAACATTTGGCAAAGGATTGGTGCAAACAACCAGGCCATTGGCGTATAAATCGCAGTTGAAAGTGACCACCGCGAAATACTAAATACCCAGCGGCCGCTGCATCCAGGCCCTCGACTACACCCACCGCAAAGAAGACGGCACCGTCGTGAAAATGGCCGACTCCCTAAAATCAGAATTCAAAACGCTCCACGGTCGCAAAGTCTACGACGGCGGCGGACTGGATCCCGACATTGTCATGCAAGATGAATTCCTCAGCGTGGTGGCCGCATCCATGGCCAGCGACGGACTCATTTTTGAATATGCCACCCGCTACTGTGCAGAAAACCCCGCACCGGCATCGCTACAATCTTTTCATCTCGGCGACAAGGACTACGAAAAATTCCTGGAGTTTTTAAAGGCAGAAAAATTTACCTACGCCACGGTGCTGGAAAAAAACACAAACCAATTGATCGAGGTGGCGAAGGAAGAACGCTATTACACCGAGATGGAAAGCCAACTTTCAGGATTGAAAAATAAAGTGGAAGCCCTCAAGGCCACAGATCTCATGCGCTTCAAGGGCGAGATCGTGGAGATGCTGGAAGAGCAGATCGGTTTTCACTACGGCCTCAACGAAGGCCAGGCCGCCGTTTCCATTCACCGCGATCAAACCATATTGGAAGCCCGCAAGCTCTTGAACGATGGCGGGACCTATCATAAAACGCTCACCTCAACCGATGTCCTTGCTCCTAAGCCTTGAAACGTCCACCACGGTTTGCTCCGTAGCGCTCCATGAAAACGAAGTGTTGCTGGCCACTGCCGAAGTGCACCGCGAACAATCGCATGCGTCAAAGCTGGCGGTGCTCATCGATGAGGTCGTGCGTTGGGCCGATGTGAAGGTCAGCGATGTAAAGGGAGTGGCCGTTTCTTCCGGCCCAGGATCCTACACAGGGCTTCGCATAGGCGCCTCAACAGCAAAGGGATTGTGCTATGCGTTGTCGGTGCCGCTCGTCGCTGTGGGCACGCTGGAGATCCTGGCGGCACAAATGAATAAGACCAACATCACGGGCGCCCGTCTCTGCCCCATGATCGACGCCCGGCGAATGGAAGTGTACTGTCAGCTCTTCGACGCACAGAACGCAGCGCTGCAGCCGGTGGAAGCAAAGATCATCGACGAGCAAAGTTTTATTACGGAATTAAACGAAGGGCCCATTTTGTTTTTTGGCAATGGCGCAGAAAAGTGTCGCGAAGTGATCCGTCACCCCGCGGCTTTGTTTGTTTCGGGGGTCACACCCTCGGCGGTGAGTCTCGGGGCGCTGGCCAGTAAAAAACTTTTGCGAAACGAAGTAGAGGACCTGGTGCATTTCGAGCCTTTTTATTTGAAGGAATTCATGGTAAAGAAGCCGTCCACCCTAAATCAACCCGTGCCGAACAAATTGGCCTAACATTTTTGTTCTACCAGCATCATGGAAGAAACACAGGATCAAATCGTCAATAAAGTAGCCAGCAGTGCGCTGGTCACCTTCGACCTGGAACACTATTATCAGCCCGGCGAGCGCGTGGTGCTGGATATAAAGGGCCAGCTCTACCAGGAATTGATCCTCAAGGAAAAAGATTTCCGCGATTTCATCCGTCAACACGACTGGGCAGCCTACCAGGATAAATATGTTGCCATCACCTGTACGGCCGATGCGATCGTGCCTACCTGGGCGTATATGTTGGTGTCCATTGCGTTGCAGCCCTATGCAAAACAGGTTGTTTTTGGAACATTGGAAGAATTGGAGACCGCCATTTTCAAGAAATCGCTTGAAAAAGTGGACTGGTCGTCGTTCCAAAATGCCAAGATTGTGGTGAAAGGATGTAGTAAAGTTGACGTTCCGGTGGCGATTTATGTGGAGGCCACAAATAATTTAAGACCCTATGCCGCCAGCATTATGTTTGGCGAGCCCTGCAGCACGGTTCCGCTGTATAAAAAACCAAAAAATTAGGCAATCGCCTAAACGCTTTATAATCAGTGCGATTTGCGCTGAATAGCGCTTTTCTGAGACGATGTGGATAACTAATTCCTGAAGATTTTTTGCAGTTTATCGAACAGGAAGTACATTTGGGACCCTTTTGCTAGCAGGGCAGGGGAAATAAAAAAAGTTGAAATATTTTTTGGAAGTGAAAACAAACCAAGTACCTTTGCACTCCCAAATTGAAAATAAGGGCTGAAAATCGGAAGGGTTTTCAGAACGGGTTGAGAAACCACACGTTATTCGCCTCGGCGGA
>CBIHQM010000474.1:0-5135 GCA_966211885.1 uncultured Chryseolinea sp. | reverse complement strand
GAGATGTTTCAGGGTGAGCTCTGCAGCAAAGGGGAGGATCTCCACGGGCAGCGGAAATTTGCCAAGGCGGTCCACCAGTTTGGAGGAATCAACGATGACCATAAATTTCTTGCTGTTGTAGGCCAGGATCTTTTCGCGGGTGTGGGCGCCGCCACCGCCTTTGATGAGGTGGCCCTGGCGATCGGCTTCGTCGGCACCGTCGATGTAGAGGTCGATGCTATCGATGGAGGTGAAGGGAACGATGGGAATGTTCATCTCCCGGGCGAGTTTTTCGGAACGTTCCGAACTCGCTACGGCCCGGATGCTGAGTCCCTGCTTTACCAGTTCGCCAATCTTTTGGATGGCATAGAACACCGTGGAACCGGTGCCCAATCCTACAACCATGCCGTCTTGTACATAGCGCGCCGACCATTCGCCGGCATGTCGTTTAGCGTCGTCCATACGATTTTAGAAGTGCGAACTAAAGGTAAGGGGTGGCGTGTAAAAATGGGGCTCGCCGTTCAGAATTTTTAGCAGCTTTGTGGTTAGATGCATTTCCACATCGCATCCACAAACCACTTCCGGCTATCCTGGAATTGCTCCAGGCTCCTAAACCCCGACCGCTCAGCCAGTTGTTGGATTTCCGTCAGCGAATATTTCTGAGAGATCTCCATAAACATCGGCTCGCCCTCTGCAAAACGGATGGCGTACGGCCCGATATGTACCCGTTGCTCGCGCTGGCTCACCAGGTAGCTCTTGCACGAGCCGGTCGTGGGATCGTAGGTGGGATAATGAGCAAACTGTTCCAGGTTAAAGTCCGCACCCAATTCCCGGTTGATGCGCTTCAGCAGGTTTAGGTTGAACGCCCGGGTGATGCCGGCGTTGTCGTTATAGGCATCCAGGATGACCTGGGGATGTTTTTTCAAATCAAAACCCACCAGCAACAAATCGCCCGGAGACAATTGCTTCCGCAGCGCTTTGCAAAATCCCAACGCCTCTTCGGGAGGCACGTTACCAATACTGGCGCCCATAAACAACACCACCTTGCGTTTGTCGGAGCGAAGCTTGACTTCTTTTAGCATTTCGAGATAGTCGCCCTGCAAGCCTTCCACGCGCATGCCCGGGAATCTGAGGGGCAGCGTTTTCTCCAGGGTTTGGATGATGCTCTCGGAGATGTCGATGGGAAAATAGGTGTAGTCGACGCCCCTGGCCTGGAGTTCGCCCAGGAGATAGCCCGATTTTGCCACGTCGCCGGGGCCGAGTTCCACCAGGTCAAAGTCGGTTGCATGGTCACTGATCAGGGTGGCGATGGCTTGTGTCTGCTGCTCGAATATTTCCTGCTCGCAGCCGGTCAGGTAATATTCCGGGCATTGCATGATGCGCTGAAAGAGTTTGTCGCCCTCGGCATCATAAAAATACTTGGCGCTAAGCGACTTGGAGGATGCCGTAAGGCCGTGAATGACGTCTTCGTAGAATTCTTCCCGTGCTGCCTGCCGGTTCTTCAACCGGGTGTAGTGATCTGTTAAAAAGGGTATGGTCATAACGCTTTGTTCGTGGTTAATAGGCCAGCCGGATGCCGGTGAGCTGCCAGCGCTGGTGTGGATGAAAGAAATTTCGATACGATATGCGGCTGTGATCGGGCGAGGTGAACGCGGAGGCGCCGCGTAAAACCTTTTGGTTCACCATAAACTTGCCGTTGTATTCTCCCACGGCGCCGGGTGCCCGTGCAAAACCGGGATAGGGGAGGTAGGCGCTTTCGGTCCACTCCCAACGGTCGCCCCAGGCAAAATTTGGTGCCGCGGCTTCCCATTCAAATTCTGTGGGCAGACGCTTGCCGGCCCATGCGGCAAAGGCTGCGGCTTCGTAATAGCTGATGTGCGTGACGGGTTGGTTTAGGTCGAGCGGAAGCAGCCCCCGCAGGGTGTAGCGGAACCAGGCGCCGTCCTGTTTGTACCAATACAGCGGGGCGGCCATGCCGTTGGCCCTCACCCAATCCCAACCTTCGGCATGCCAGTGGCTAAAATGCGTGTAGCCCCCGTCTTCCATAAACTCGAGATAGGCCCCATGCGTGACGAGAGCCGGGGCGATATGAAAGGACGGGAGAAATACTTTATGGCGGTTTAATTCATTGTCATAACAAAACGAATCCCCGGCGTGACCGATCATGTGCAGGCCTTCGTCGATCGCGATAAAGGGATCGGAGGCATGAGGTTGTGCATCGCAAAATTCCAGCGTGTGATTTTCGGTGTACGCGGGCAGCAAGGGGTTGTGGCCAAGGATGTATTTGATGTCGGTCCACAACAATTCCTGGTGCTGTTGTTCGTGATGACATCCCAGGGTGATCAGATCGATCACGGTTTTCGGCAAGGTTTCGTTCATCCAGGCCATCATGGCGGCATCGACGTGCTGGCGGTATTGATAAATTTCCGCTACCGTGGGCCGGCTCAGGTTTCCGCGTTGGGTCCGGACCACGCGTGCGCCAAGACTTTCATAATAACTATTGAAAACAAAATTGAAGTTTGCATTAAATTCCCGGTAGCCCTCCCGGTAGGTCTTTAACAAGAGGGTTTCGAAAAACCACGTGGTGTGTCCCAGGTGCCATTTGGGCGGGCTCACGTCTTCAACCGGTTGCACGACATAATCTTCGGTTTGCAGGGGAGCGCAGATATCCTCCGTCAATTTCCGTACGCGCAGGTAGGTCTCCCGTAGTGCGGCCATCCCGGGCGATGAGGCAACTATTTTTTCAGAAAGTAGGGTTTCGGTCATAAAAAATATTTTTCAAGCGTTGTCCAAGGTCATAAAAAGGTTGTTGAGCGATTGCGAAAAAGTAGGGTGGGCAAAAATGCCATCGCGAATTTTTTCGTAGGGCAGCTTTCCCATCATGGCCACTTCCAGCACCGACATGAGCTCGCCGCCGTGGGGCGCCAGGATGGAAGCGCCGAGTATTTCGTGCGTTTCCTCGTCCACGATGGCTTTCATCATTCCGCGCGTTTCGCCGGTCTCGATCCCGCGCGCCACCTGCATCATGCTGAGTTTGGCCACCTTGATGCGCCGACCTTTCTCGCGCGCCGCTTTTTCCGTGAGGCCGATCCGGCCCAACTCGGGGTCGGTGAACATGCAATACGGAACCAGTCTGTCCTGCACGGAAAGCCCGGCCTGATCCAGCAAGTTGCGTGAGACAACGAGGTAGTCGTTGTAGGAGATGTGCGTGAAGGCGGGGCCTTCTCGCACATCTCCGAGCGCATAAATTCCTTTTACGGAAGTTTCCAGTCGATCGTCGGTTTTTATAAAACCTTTTTCTGTGAGAACAATACCGGCGCGTTCGGGTTTTAGTTCACGGTGGTTGGGCAGGCGCCCCGAAGCGATCAGCCAATGGGAGCCGGTGAGGGTTTGGGATGTGCCGTTGGAGGACAAGGTCAGTTCGATCTGCCCATCAGAAAGTCGGCTGGCTTTGGTGACGGTTGTGCTGAGGCGGATCTTAATGCCTTCCATTTCAAGGATATTTTTCAATTCGCCGGCAATGTCGTCATCCTCTTTGTTCAGCAGTGCAGCCGAGCGTTCCAGGAGGGTCACCTGGCTGCCCAGGCGGCGGAAGAGTTGCCCGAATTCCATGGCGATGTAGCCGGCGCCGAGAATAACCAGGTGATCGGGAACCGTTTTCAGGTCCATGATCGTAGTCGACGTGTAATAGGGGGTATCGTTAACACCTTCGAGCGCGGGTATCTGTGGCGATGCGCCGGTGTTGATAAATATATAGTTGCCTTCCACTTCCGTGGACGTTCCATCGGGGTGATGAACGGTCAATTTTTTGTCGCCGGTAAAACTGGCTGTGCCGAGGATGATGTCGAGGCCGTCTGTTTTGCGGAGCCATTCTTCGAGACGTGCGCGCTTGGCGGTGACGATCCTGTCTTTGCGCTGGATCACGGTAGCCATATCGACCACAGGAGAGTGCATCTGAATACCGAGTGCGGCCGAATGTCGCGCCAGGTAGGCTCGGCGCCCGGAAGCGATGAGGGTTTTGCTCGGGGTGCAGCCGTCGTTCACGCACGTGCCGCCCACCCAACGCTTTTCGATCAAGGCAGTTTTCCATCCCGCCTTCGCGAGTTTCGCGGCAAGGGGAGAACCGGCTTGACCCGATCCGATAATTACGGCATCGTATTTCATCTTGGTTAGGGTTTTGAGGAACGTGCAAGATGCTAAAATTGCTCCGTCGTTTCCAGGCCTGATCCTCGTACGCGGTGTATAAAATAGCGTGCCACAAATTGCGTTGACGATGCAGACTTCAAGCATCATCCTACCCACACAGGGGAAAGATGCTTGAGCATCAAGGGTAAAATCGCATTTCGAATTTTCTCCTTGATAAATATCGTTCACGTCGGGGGTAAAACAGGAGTGTGGAACATGTGGAATTTTTTACACACCCGGTTTTTTGATGAATTTAATTCGAGGTTCCTACGATGGAATTTGAAGGGCTTCTTCCTACTTTTAGAAATAAACCTCCAGCTATGAAGACGAAAGCCGCGGCGAAAGAGAAGCGCACTCCAGCCAAGAAGAGCGCATCCAATGTGCGCGTGAAGAAAAACGGTTCCAACGGTCACGACACCGACAGTCTACACGCCGATGGTCATGCGATATCTTCTGATCAGATAGGTTCAAAAGAACTTCTTAGAGTCTTAACCGAAGTAAAAAATGGCAACTTTTCCGTTCGTATGCCCATTGACGAAGTGGGTCTGAATGGAAAGATATACGACACCCTCAACGAGATCATTTCGCTCAACGAAAAGATGATGCAGGAGTTCACCCGGGCCGGCAACACCATCGGCAAACAGGGCAAGCTCACGCAGCGCATCGAGATCCCCAGCACAAAGGGCGCCTGGAGCGAAGGCGTGAACTCGCTCAACGTGTTGATCTCCGATCTTGTTCACCCTACCATTGAAATCGCACACGTTATCAGTTCGGTGGCCAAAGGCAACCTCTCGCAGGAAATGCCCGAAGAGATTGGCGATCACCGGTTGGAGGGAGAATTCCTTCGCATTGCCAAAGAAGTGAACTACATGGTGAAACAGCTCAACCTGTTCTCCATGGAAGTAACCCGTGTAGCCCGCGAGGTAGGATCGGAAGGAAAGCTGGGTGTGCATGCGAAAGTGAAAGGGGTA
>CBIHQM010000473.1:0-5184 GCA_966211885.1 uncultured Chryseolinea sp. | reverse complement strand
GTGGATCAGATCCGCTTTGGTACGTTTAACATGACCTGGAGCGAAAAAGATAACCAGGAGACATTCCGGGTTCTTTACCCCATTCCTCAGCAAGCGCTTGATTCAAACCCTAACTTACAACCGAATCCCGGCTACAAGTAGTCATTGTTCGTTTCGAGAGAGATAAATAAAGGCAAGTAATATTTCCGTATTGCTTGCCTTATTTTTTTATTTTTCCGTCTGCAAAAGACAAAAATTAAGATGTGGAGAGTTTATGTATTCCTGTTGATCGCTTTGCTGTGGGCCTGCGGTAGCGTCGAAAAGGAGGAAACCGTTGAGAATAGGAACACCCTTTTCAACCGGCTTTCAGCTGAAGAAACGGGCATTCACTTCGAAAATACCCTCCTTGTCCAGGAAGACCTCGACGTATTCCGCTACCGCAACTTCTATAACGGAGGTGGTGTGGGCATCGGCGATTTCAACAACGATGGGCTACCGGATGTTTACCTGACCTCGAACATGGGAGAGAACAAACTCTACCTCAACAAAGGCAATTTGAAATTTGAAGATATTACCAAAAAGGCTGGTGTGGCCGGTGCCAAGACGTGGGCAACGGGCGTGAGCATCGCAGACGTGAACGGCGATGGTTTGCTGGACATCTACGTGAGCAACTCCGGCGATGTGAAGGGCGGTAACCGCGGCAACGAGCTTTTCATCAACAACGGAGATCTCACTTTTATCGACAAAGCAGAGGAATACGGCCTGGCCGACAAAGGATTCACCACCCACGCGGCATTCTTCGACTACGACAAAGACGGCGATCTCGATTGCTACATCCTCAACAACTCCTTCCGCCCGGTGTCCACACTGGGTTATCGCAACCTGCGCGACCAACGCGACGAACTGGGTGGCCACAAACTCTACCGCAATGACAACGGCAAGTTCACCGACGTGAGCGAGCAGGCGGGCATCTACGGCAGCGTGATCGGCTTTGGTTTGGGTGTGACGGTGGGCGACGTTAATCTCGACAACTGGCCCGATCTCTATATCTCCAACGACTTCTACGAGCGCGACTACCTCTACATCAACCAGCACGATGGCACCTTCTCCGAGGAGCTCGAAAAATACATGGGACACCTCAGCATGTTTTCCATGGGGGCCGACCTGGCGGACATCAACAATGATGGTTGTCCGGACATCTTTTCTACCGACATGCTCCCTGAAGAAGACTACCGGCTGAAAACCTTGGTGGCCTTCGAGACCTACGATGTCTATCAATTGCGTCTCAGGAATGGCTATTACCACCAGTTTATGCGCAACATGCTTCAACTGAACAACAGCGACGGCTCGTTTAGCGAGATCGGCCAACTGGCCGGTGTGTCGGCCACGGATTGGAGTTGGGGCGCGCTGATCTCCGACTTCAACAATGACGCGCACAAGGAGATCTTTGTCTGCAACGGCATTTACAAGGACCTGATCAACCAGGATTTTGTGGAGTTCCTGGGCAGCAGTGAGAACATGCGGTCGGCCATCGAAGGCAAGAAGGTCGACTTCAAGGAATTTGTCGACAAGATGCCTTCGCAAAAAATGAGCAACTACATGCTCGTTCCCACAAAAGACTTCGAATTCAAAAACGAATCGAAGGCGTGGGGTCTGGACGAGCCGGGATTCTCCAACGGCGCCGCCTATGGCGACCTCGACAACGACGGCGACCTCGACCTGATCGTGAACAACGTGAACCAGGAGCTTTTCTTTTTCCAGAACCGCGCAGACACCTTGCTGAAGAATACTTCGCTACGGTTGGCCTTCAAAGGCTCTGACAAGAACACGTTCGGGCTAGGGGCGAAGGTGCATGCTTATCTGAAAGGCGAGATGCTTTACTATGAGAACATGCCGATTCGCGGCTTTCAATCCAGCATGGACTATACGATGGTGATCGGCACTGGCAACAGTGCGTCCGTCGACAGCCTCGTGGTGGAATGGCCGGATGACAAAGTGGAGGTTCTGACGAATGTGTCGACCAACCAGAAGGTGGTGCTCGATCACGCGAAAGCGAAGACCGTGAAGGCTAAGGTGTCGAAACCAGCACGCGCACTGTTTTCGGAAGTGACGGGTGGTGACGCCGTTTCGCACGTGGAAAATGATTTCAACGAATTCGACAGGGACCGTCTATTGTATCATATGGTGTCGACGGAAGGCCCGGCGTTTGCCAAGGCCGATCTGAACAACGATCATTTGGATGACTTCTTCCTCGGTGGTTCTGCCGGTCATGGGGGCGCGCTGTACATGCAACAGTCCTCCGGAAAATTCAGCAAGCATCAACCCGAACTATTTCTTGCCGACTCGCTGGCCGACGACATCGATGCCGTGTTCTTCGATTTTGATGGCGACAAAGATCTGGACCTGTATGTTGTTACCGGCGGTTCGGAACGCGCATCGCTGGGCATTCCCTTGTTGGACAGAATGTATGAAAACAAAGGCATGAAAAACGGCCGGCCCGAATTTGTAAAGACCGAAAAGAAAATGCCCGCCATCTACCAGGCCGGAAGTTGCGTTCGTCCCGCAGACATCGATCACGATGGCGACCTGGACTTGTTTGTAGGCACGCGCATGTTGCCTTCCTATTACGGTCTGCCTTGTGATCAATTTATTTTGCTGAACGATGGGAAAGGAAATTTCACCGACGCTACGGTCACCCTGGCCCCGGACCTGAAACACTCCGGCATGGTGACGGCTGCCGAGTGGTTTGACTATGATCACGACACCTTCCCCGACCTGATGGTCATCGGTGACTGGATGCCCATCACCCTCTATAAAAACGACGGCAAAAAACTGACCCGTGTGGAAAACATTCCCGGTCTTGAGAAAACCGACGGCTGGTGGAACAGCATCACGGCGTCGGATCTGGATGGCGACGGCGACACCGACTTTGTGCTGGGTAATCTCGGCCGCAATTCTAAATTCAAGCCGACAGTCGATCATCCCATTTCGCTATACGTGAACGATTTTGATCAGAACGGTTCCATCGAGCCCATTTTCACATTCATGAAAGATGGCGAAGAGTATCCCACGGCCTTGCGCCAGGACATGATCAAACAGATGAGCAGCCTGAAGAAGAAGTTTGTCTATTATCGCGACTACGCACAAAAGTCGATCGCCGACATTTTCGATCCGGCCTTGCTGGCGAAAGCGACAAAACTCAATTTCTATGAACCCAACACCCTGGTGCTGATAAACGAAGGCCCCAAAGGATTTGTGCGCAAGACACTGCCCGTGGAAGCCCAGTTCTCGCCCGTGTTTGCCATCGACGTGGCCGACGTGAACCACGACAACAAACCCGACCTGGTGCTGGGTGGCAACCTGTTTTCGGTGAAACCCGAAGTAGGGCGCTACGACGCGTTGCACGGGTTGGTTTTGGTTGGAGATGGAACGGGAAATTTCACACCGCTGAAGTCGCAGCAGTCGGGTATTAAACTGGAAGGACAAGTACGACACATTGCACGTCTCAAAACCAAAGCAGGGGAGGTGGTGGCGTTTGTCCGGAACAACGATTCAATAAAATTTTATAAAGCTACGAAGTGATGCTGAGCATACGGTTACGTTATATTTTTCTGATCATGGTGGTATTCGGCTTGTCGGCTTGTTCGGACAAGAAGGGGGGAGCTGGAGGGGGGTTCAGATTTGTTCCTTCCTCGGAATCCGGGATCACCTTTCGCAACGTGTTGAATGAAAGTGTTGAGTTCAATATTTTCAACTACATGTATTTCTACAATGGGGGAGGCGTGGCGGTAGGGGATGTGAACGGCGATGGATTGGTCGACATGTTTTTCACCTCCAACCAGGACCCCGACAAACTTTACCTCAACCAGGGCGACCTCAAGTTCAAGGACGTGACCGACGCGGCAGGGGTGGCTGGCTTCAACGGCTGGACTACAGGCGTGACCATGGCGGACGTGAACAACGATGGCCGCCTGGATATCTATGTAGGCTATTTGGGGGACTATCTCATTTTCAAAGGCAAGAACCAACTCTTCATCAACGAAGGCAACGACGGGGACGGCGTACCGAAATTTACGGACCGCGCTATGGAATACGGTCTGGACCTCGTGGGATTTGCCACACAGGCTTCCTTCTTCGACTATGATCGCGATGGCGACCTCGACATGTTCATGCTCAACCATTCCCTGCATGAAAACGGAACCTTTGGCACATCCAAAAACCTGCGCTTTCTCTCGCACCCGCTCGCGGGCGACAAGCTGATGCGCAACGATGAAGGGCATTTCATAGACGTCACAAAAGGTTCGGGCATTCTCGATAACGCCATCGGCTACGGACTTGGAGTAGTGGTGAGCGACATCAACCTCGACGGTTGGCCGGATGTTTATGTGGGCAACGATTTTCACGAGAACGACTATCTCTACATCAACCAAAAGAACGGCACCTTTGCCGAAGTGTTGGACAAAAGCATGAACCACACCAGCCGCTACACGATGGGTGTCGATTTTGCCGATTTCAACAACGACGCTTTCCCTGACCTGGCAGCGATGGACATGCTCCCGGAAGATCCCTTCATCCTGAAAGCTTCTGCTGCTGAGGATGCCTATGACCTCTTCGACTTCAAACTGCGTTACGGCTACAACTATCAATACACCCGCAACGCGCTTCAGCTCAACAACCAGGATGGAACGTTCAGCGAAATAGCATTATACGCCGGTGTCTCCAATACAGACTGGAGCTGGTCGACATTGTTTGCCGACTTCGACCTCGACGGAAAGAAAGACATCTTCATTTCCAACGGCATCCTGCGCCGGTCCAACGACCTGGATTACATACACTTCATCACCACCGACTCCATACAGGAAGGCATCCGGTACAAGATGGACGAAAAGCATCTGAAGCTCATCGAAAAAATGCCGAAGATCAAACTGGCCAACTACCTCTACCACAACAACGGCGATTCCACCTTCACCAACAAAGCGCCGGAATGGGGCCTCGACAAGATTTCCTATTCTCATGGAGCAGCCTATGCCGACCTGGATAACGACGGCGACCTGGACCTGGTGACCAACAACGTGGAAGATGAAGCGTTCGTAATGGAGAATCTCTTCCGCAATAAAAACCAGGAGCCTCAGACGAGCCACTTCCTGGGCGTGAAACTAAAAGGCCCATCCGGGAACCTCTATGGCCTCGGCACGAAGGTATTCC
>CBIHQM010000472.1:0-5185 GCA_966211885.1 uncultured Chryseolinea sp. | reverse complement strand
CGCGGAGAGGGCGTTGAAAGGGAACCCGTACTATTTGATTATTGAAAAATTGAAAGCTTTAAGCATCTAATTTTATGTTCGCTCTTGTTGGTGTTCTTCACCAACAAGCTTTGGGCGCGAGTCAATAAAATTGCTCAAAACATTTTGACACCCCTGATCGAAATCCCACGCGATCGAGTGATGCGCCGCATGTTGTTGGTGAAGAACACCAACAACGGCGGAGTAAAATTAGTCAAACCATTTTGACGTTCCTTTTTATTTGAGCGTCCGAACGATCTCCACGCGATCATGTGAACCCACGCCTCAAACCCACGCATTCGGATGACCCCACGCTGTGTGTTGTTGGTGGGACACCAACAACCGTGGTGGGGACCTGTTCATACGACTCGTTTACAACTAAGTTGACCGATGCATTTCGACGTTCGTCATTGGTGCGCGGGACCCGATCGAGCCCCGTGTATTCGTGTGACCCCATGCTCCAAAAACGAAAATCCCCGCGGTGAACAAGTGCTTTTGTTCAGCCGCGGGTCTTTCCTTTTTTAACCCAAAACTATGTCTTTACTGAAATTTGTGTTCCGGTAGTTTGGTGAGTTCGCCCTGGAGGTTGTCCATGGCTTTGGAGACGAGGTTGTAGATCGATTCGGTGCTGATCGCCATCAGGTTGGCGATCTCGGTGTAGCTGAGGTTGGAGTAGAATTTCAGGTATACGGCTTCCTTTTGTCGTTTGGTCAGGACTTCCAATGCGCGGTTGATCTTGCGGCGTTGCTCTTCTTTGCGTTGCTCGGAGATGATCTGGTCTTCCTTTGAGTGAACGAATTCGAGCGTGGGCCACTGAAGGAAACTGTTTTCGCGCGTGCGGGTCCTTTTCAATTGGCGTATAACCTTGCGTTGCAATGAACTGATCAGGTAGGCCTTCACCGAGTCGGGGGTGGACAAATTGAGTTTGTTCTTCCAGATCTCCATGAACAGGTCGTGGATGCAATCCTTGACCAGGTCCTTGTCGGTCGACACGCGAAGGCCGTGTTGGATGAGCGTTTTGAAATAGCGGTGGTATAGCATGGCGAAAGCTGTTCTGTCGCCGCTTCGGAAATTACCCCAGATCACCTCGTCACAGTCCTTTTCATATTCGGTCGTGTATACAGGTTTTGCTTTCATAGGCGCAGGGGTTTAGCTTTCTATTTCCTTCGTAACCCGAAACATTCGATTTGGTTATGCCAAAAGGCCACCATCTTATATTTCGTTTACTTACTAAACAAAAATAAAATTTTATTTTTCATTTCGAATAGAAATCGAAAACATTTTTTCAATAAAAAATAAGGAAATGAAACATTTATTCGGTGTTTCCGATAACGATCGAAATAAACGAGGTTTTTGGAAACAGGCCTGCGGAAGGATCATAAGGATATAGGGCAAATTGAGCTTATAAAATAAGTTACTGTATTTACTATCTTTACTTTCGTATAAACCTAACCTCATGGCCAAGAAAAGAGACAGTACCGTTGGCAGGCGAAAAGAGATCCTTCATTTGCTCTCGGAAAAAGGCGAAGTGTTTGTGGAAGAGCTGAGCAAGTTGTTCAGCGTTAGCGAAGTAACCATCCGCAACGACCTGGACCAACTTGAGCAGAAGAACACCCTGATCCGCGCCCGCGGTGGCGCCCTGAAATTCGAGACCGGCGTGGCCAACGACCAACGCCTAGCCGACAAGAGCCGCATCAACTTCCAGGAAAAAGCCCGCATCGGTAAAGTGGCCGCCCAACTCATCACCGAGTCGGACACGATCATTATCGACTCGGGGTCCACTACCTCTGAATTGGTTCGTAATCTTCCTGATCTACAGGATCTTACGGTCATAACGAACGCCCTCAACATCGCCAACCAACTGATCACCAAGCCCAATATCAACATGATCATGCCAGGAGGCTATCTCCGGAAAAATTCGCTTTCCCTGGTGGGCCCGCTGGCTGAAAAAAGCCTGCGAAACTTCAATGTCGACAAAGCTTTTCTGGGTGTCGATGGCTTTGATACGCGACAAGGCGTGTTCACTCCCAACGTGGAAGAAGCCCGCCTCAATGAGATCATGATCGAGATATCGAAAGAGGTGATCCTGCTGGTTGACTCCAGCAAATTCAAAAAGCGCAGTCTCGCTTTCATCTGTTCCATCGAACAGATCGACAAAGTGATCACCGACACCAACATCACCCCCGACGACAAAAAACGCCTTCAAGACGCCGGCGTAGAGGTCATTACGGTGTAGGACAGACAAAAAAGGTTAAAAAATCCCTTATTTGTCATGAAACATAAGCTTAAATAAATAATGTACTTTCGTATCATTGTTTTATATTTAATCTTATGGCAAAGAAAACCTGGTTGCTTTATGCGATCATCACCACCGTTTTTTGGGGCGCATGGGGCGCACTGATTGAAATTCCAGAGAAAGCAGGCTTTCCCGCCACGCTCGGCTACTCCGTGTGGGCCCTTACGATGATCCCGTGTTCGTTGGTGGCGCTCTATATTATCCAATGGAAACTGGAGTACGATCTCCGCTCCATTTTTCTGGGGTCGGCGATCGGCCTGTTGGGTGCGGGTGGTCAGTTAATCTTGTTTCAGGCCTTGCGTGAAGGACCGGCCTATATTGTATTTCCCCTCATTTCGCTGTTCCCTATTCTGACCATTTTCTTGTCGCTCTTCTTTTTAAAAGAAACCGCGACGCGCAAACACTGGATCGGGATCATCATTTCGCTGGCAGCCATCTTGCTCCTCTCCTATCAGCCGGCGTCCGGCAACGGTTCGTCGGGCTTTGGCTGGCTGCTGTTGTCGATCAGCGTTTTTATTCTCTGGGGGCTGCAGGCCTATGTGATGAAATTTTCAAACAACGTCATGAAGGCCGAGAGCATCTTCTTTTATATGATGGCGACGGCCGTCCTGCTCATTCCCGTGGCGGTGATGATGACCGATTTTTCGAAGCCGGTCAACTGGGGCTTTAAAGGTCCTTATCTGGCCAGCCTGATCCATGTGCTCAACGCCATCGGGGCGCTCACGCTCGTGTATGCCCTTCGCTATGGCAAGGCCATTATCGTTACGCCGATGACGGGACTTTCGCCGCTGATTACCGTAGTGCTTTCGCTGATCCTGTATGGAGTGATTCCTGGTGCGGTTCTTTCGGTGGGGATGGTTTTTGCGATGATTGGGATATATCTCTTATCCGATTAAGTAGCCAGTAGCCAGTAGCCAGTAGAAAGTAGTAAGTAGTAAGTAGTAAGTAGCAAGATAAAATTTGATAGTGGATTGCTGAGCTATACTGACTCGGGACTTGGGACCAAAGACGCAGGAATCAATGAATAAAGAGTAAAGATTAACCATACGCTTATGTTATACAGTAGAAGAAACTTTTTGAAACAAACCGCTGCGGCGGGGTCGTTGCTCACCTTGCCGGGTGTGGGTATGTTCCAAGCCCTTGCCGAAGAAAAGCGGACTACCGTCAGGATTGGGATGATCGCTGTCGGGTTGCGTGGGCAGGATCACATGCAGGAATTGCTGAAGCGCACCGACGTGGAGATAGTGGCCATGGCCGATCCCGATCCGAAAATGATGGCGATGGCCCAGGCGCTCATCAAAAAATATAACAAGAAAGCCGCTGTTGAATATGGCAAAGGTCCTTATGACTATCGCAACCTGCTGAAGCGCACCGATGTGGACGCGGTCTATGTGTGCTCGCCCTGGGAGTGGCACTTGCAACACGGCGTGGATGCCATGGAAGCGGGGAAGATCACGGCCATGGAAGTGTGCGGCGCCATCAAGCTGCAAGACTGCTGGGATTTTGTGAATGCCTATGAAAAGACAAAGACCCCGTTCATGATGCTGGAAAATGTTTGCTATCGCCGCGACATCATGGCCGTGTTGAACATGGTGCGCCAGGGAAGGTTTGGCGAAGTGCTCCACCTGCAAGGCGGCTACGAACACGACCTTCGCGGTGTGCTTTTCACCAACGGCCAGACCGACGAACCGGGTGTCGACTTTGGGGAGAAAGGCTTTAGCGAAGCACGGTGGCGCACGCAGCATTATGTGAACCGGAACGGCGAGCTCTATCCCACCCACGGTCTGGGGCCGGTGGCCAACATGATCGACATCAATCGGGGCAACCGTCTGGCGCGGCTGTCTTCGATCGCGAGCAAGGCGCGCGGGCTTCATGATTACATTGTGAAAAATCCCAAAGGCGGGCCCAACCATCCCAATGCCAAGGTGGTGTTCAAGCAAGGCGATATTGTGAACACGCAGATCCAATGCGAGAACGGTGAGACGATCTTGTTAACCCACGACACATCGCTCCCACGGCCTTACAACCTCGGCTTCCGTGTGCAGGGTACCAATGGCTTGTGGCAGGATTTTCATGCCGGTGAACCCGAGGCTGGATTTATTCATTTTGAAGATAAGAGCCCACACCATAAGTGGGAAGATCCCAAACCGTATTTGGAGGAATATGATCATCCGTTGTGGAAGAAGTATTCGGCGTTGTCGACTGAGTCGGGGCATGGGGGAATGGATTTTTTTGTGGATAATGCTTTCATCGAGTGTATTAAACGCGATGTGGAATTTCCTTTGGATGTGTATGATCTGGCTACGTGGTATGCGATCACACCGTTGAGTGAGAAGTCGATCCAGGAGAAAGGGCAGTTGCAGGAGATACCGGATTTTACGAAGGGGAAATGGAAGACTCGTAAGCCCATCTTTGGGGTTGGCGGGGAATATTAAATGCAGTTTGAACCGCCTCACCTTCGCTAAAGCTTCGGCGAGCGAAGAGAGGCGCCCTCCTTCGCTAAAGCTCCCGCCGTCGCTAAAGCTAAGGCGGGCAAGACGGTGGGCCAGCAAACTTAACGCACAGGAATTCATTGGTTTTTGTTTGCGCTGACTTTGCGCCCTTTGCGTCTTTGCGGTTAAATTCTATCTTACGCTACAGAACACTACCCTTATGACTACCGGAAGAAGAGAATTTCTAACCACCGTATCCCAAGCCATCGGCGCGTCGGTGCTGCTGGGTGCCTCCGCGGGCGAGGCGTTTGCGCAGCAGCCTGCCCCCACCGTTGGCGAAGTGATCGACCTGATCCTGAAAACCATCCCGGGTGCGCCATTCCCCAAGACGGTGGACACGCTGAAGTCGGGCAACGCCTCCCAAAAAGTGACGGGCATC
>CBIHQM010000471.1:0-5206 GCA_966211885.1 uncultured Chryseolinea sp. | reverse complement strand
CACTATGAGTCCATGAGCCGCGGATTGATCGACGCGCGCGATGTCGTGTATTTTATCAGCGTGATCTTTCTCATGCTGTCTGTCACCAAACTAATCCTGGGCAGCAGACAATGGTGAACTGGAAAAGCAGAAAGCTGGGCGATGTGCTGTGGTTTGCCAACGGCATGGTGGCATTGGTGCTGATCAACCTGCTGGTGTCGCACTATTTTTTCCGGTTGGACCTGACCGAGGAGAAACGCTACAGCATAAAACCACAAACGAAGGAGATCCTGAACACGCTGGAAGACGAAGTGTATGTGGAGATCTTTTTGTCGGGAGATTTGAATGCGGGCTTTACGCGTTTTCAAAAAGCCATACAGGAAACATTAGAAGAGTTCCGGATCTATTCGCACAATAAAATAAAATACCGCGTCACCGATCCCGGGGTGGCGCTGAGCGACAAGGCCCGGCAAGAGTTTATGGCCGACTTGGCCGCGCGGGGCATTCAACCCACGAATGTGATCGACAACAAGAATGGTCAGCGCCTGGAGAAGATCATTTTCCCCGGCGTAGTGATCTCCTATGGCGGACGCGAAAAAGGTGTGATGTTGTTGAAGGGAAACAAGGCGGCTACACCTGAGGAGGAGATCAACCAGTCCATCGAGGGAATTGAATATGAAGTGGCCAGCGCCATCCACGAACTCACCAACGACGACAGAAAGCGGATTGGTTTTGTGACCGGTCACGGCGAGTTGGATTCGGTGCACGTGGCTAGCCTGAAGAGCACATTGCGTGAAGCCTATGATGTGGGACGCGTGCGACTCGATCAGCCATCGTCATTGCAAAATGTGGACGTGTTGGTGATCGCAAAGCCGACATCAGCCTTTTCGGTGCTGGATAAATTTGCCTTGGACCAATACATCATGCAGGGTGGCAAGGTGATGTTTCTCATCGACCGGCTGAACGCCAGCATGGACAGCGCTTCGAGTGAAAATTATTTTGCTTTGCCCTACGATCTGGGCCTGGATGATCAGTTGTTCAAATACGGTGTTCGCATCAATCCCGATCTTGTGCTGGACCGCACGTGCGGGCTATACCCGATCATTACAGGACAAGTAGGAGGGAAGCCGCAGGTGCAATTGATGGAGTGGCCTTTCTTTCCCTTGTTGAACCGCTATGCAACACATCCCATGACGCGCAACCTCGACGCAGTGCTGACCAAATTTGTGAGCAGCGTTGATACCGTAAAAGCAGCCGGCATCCGGAAGACTTCGTTGATGACCACCTCGCCATACACGCGAAAGTTTGCTGCGCCGGTGAAAGTGAGCGTGAATGAACTGCGGAAGAACGTGAGACCGGATGATTTCTCTCAGGGCGATGTTGCTGTCGGCTATTTGCTGGAAGGAAAGTTCACATCCCTTTACAAAAATCGCTTGCTGCCCGATGGCGTCCCCGAACAAGGATTCAAAGCCGACGGCGTGGCCACAAAACTGATCGTGATTGGCGACGGCGACCTGGCGCGCAACGACATCAACCCACGCACGCGCCAGATCCAGGCGTTGGGATTTGATCCGTTCACAAACCAAACGTTTGCCAACCGCGACTTCCTGATGAACGCCGTGACCTACCTGGCCGAGGACGATGGCCTGATCCAAGCCCGCAACAAGCGAGTGACGATCCGGCCCTTGGATAAAACGAAAGTGACCGCAGAGCGCACAAAGTGGCAAGTAATAAACCTGGTGGTTCCCATTTTGCTTTTGATTGCCTATGGCGTTTTTCGCGCGTATTGGAGGAAGAAAAAATTTGCCAAGTTCTAGCGATGCAGGAAAAAAGAAATAAACGGCTGTTGATCCTGTTGGTGGTGCTCGTAGTGGCCACCGCCGCCACCGCATGGCTGACGCGCGAAGAGCGCACCTTCGAGGTGGACAAGAATCTTTTCAAAGGCTACGACCTGAAAACCATTGACGAGGTGACGCTCACGTCCAAAACCGGCAGCGTGCAATTGAAATACAACGGCAGCCGCTGGAAAGTGAACGATCGCTACGACGCCGACCGCAACATGATCGAAGTGCTGCTGGCCACGCTGTTGCAAGCCGAACCCAAACGGCCCGTGGCAGCAGCTTTGAAAGATTCGGTGAGCGCTTTGTTGAAAGATCGCGGCGTAAAGATCGCGTTGCAGGCGGGGGGGAAACCGGTGGAAACGTTTTATTCCGGGGGGATCCAGGCAAAAAATCAAACGTATTTCAGCAAAGAAAACGGTGAGCCCTATTTGGTGACCATTCCCGGTTATCGCGTTTATGTGGCGGGAATTTTTGAATTGCCCGAAAGCGGCTGGCGCAACAAACTTGTGTTTGGCTTTAACTGGCGCAATTTCCAACGCCTGGAGACGGAGTTTCCTTCGAAGCCTTCCGATAATTTTGCCGTGGCCTTGCAAGACCGCTTTTTTACTGTCCAGGGCCTTTCGCAGGCCGACACCACGAAACTGAACGACTACCTGGATGCCGTTTCACTTTTGACCGTCGACGAATTCGTGCCCGCCAGTGGCGTTCTGGACAGTCTTTCGCAAACGCCTGCGGCAATGACCGTGCGGGTGAAGGACATTGGCAAGAAAGAATACGTTTTGAGCCTCTATGCGCCACGTGCTGTGCATGGGCCGTTCCGGGGGTTGATCGATGGAGAACAGTGGGCGTTAATCGCTGAGGATAAGGTGATTCCCATTTTCCAACCCCGCCATTTCTTTGGAAAATAGGACCGGATCCTAAGCACCTTTTGGAGCAAAAAGGGCGGTTTAATTTTTCGGTTTTCTTTCTAACTTTACCCCGCTTTAAAAACCAACCACTCTTTCGAATGAAGTTTATTGTAAACTCTGCTTACCTGCTTAAGCAACTCTCCAATATTAACGGCGTGATCACCACCAACCCCGTAGTGCCGATCCTTGAAAATTTCCTTTTCGAGCTGGAGAAAGGCGGCCTGACGGTGACGGCTTCGGACCTGCAGACGTCTATGATCACCGAACTTCAGGTTGAATCCAAAGAAAAAGGCAGCATCGCCGTGCCCGCCCGCATTCTGCTGGATACCCTCAAAAACCTTCCCGAACAGCCCGTTACGTTCTCGATCGACGAATCTACCTACAGCGTAGAGATCATCTCCGACAATGGTCGCTATAAACTTTCCGGCGAAAACGCCACCGACTTCCCCAAAGTGCCGTCGGTATCGAACGACTTCACCGCCGAGATCAGCACCGAAGTGCTGGCACGCGCCGTGAACAACACCATCTTTGCCACCAGCAACGACGAGCTTCGCCCCGCTATGACCGGCGTGTATGTGAACCTCGGCGATAAGAATACAACCTTCGTTGCCACCGACGGCCACCGCCTGGTGCGCTACAGAAGATCGGATGTGAAATCCGAGAACGGCAACTCCATCATCATCCCCCGCAAAGCACTGAACTTGTTGAAAGCCACCTTGCCTTCGGAGAACACCGAAGTGAGCCTCAACTTCAACATGTCGAATGCCTACTTCAAGTTTGGCAACATCAAAATGATCTGCCGCCTCATCGACGAGCGTTTCCCGGACTACGACAACGTGATCCCTACGGTGAACAACATCAAGATGACCATCGAGCGCAGCGACCTGTTGGGTGCCCTGAAACGTATTTCCATCTACGCCAACAAGACCACGCACCAGGTGCGTTTGAAAATCACCGGCAGCGAATTGCAGATCTCCGCAGAAGATCTGGATTTCTCCAACGAAGCCAACGAGCGCCTCAGCTGCGAGCATGAAGGCGAAGACATCGAGATCGGTTTCAACGCCAAGTTCCTCATCGAAATGCTCACCAACATGGATTCCGACAAGATCAAACTGACCATGTCGGCCCCCAACAAAGCAGGGGTGATCCTTCCGGCCGAAAAAGATGACGCCGAAGACATCCTCATGCTGGTGATGCCGGTGATGCTGAACCAGTACGTATAAGCGCTTAACCAGCTTGCTATAGTTATGAAACGTTGCCTGGCTTTGATTGTCCTGCTCAGCGTATGGGCTACCGGACATGCTCAGTACCGCGCGCTCGGCGCAGCCGGGAGCACAGCGGTAGTGAGTCCAGTGATCCAAAAAAAGACGATGCGCATTGCCTATGAGGCCAGCAAGCCTCCGGGATTGCGCATGCGTGGTGCGGGTACGATCATGACCATTTGCGGCAGCGGCCTGATCATTGCCGGAGCGATCATCGCTTCCACGGCGGATCCTACCTCGGGTCAGACGCACGTGAACACCAACAACGGCACCACCTACACCGACGGCGAAATGGATCAAGCCATGGGAGTGCTCGGCGTAGTGGCGGGAGTGGGGCTCACGGTTCCCGGCATAATTCTCTGGACCAAAGGAAACAAGAAATACCAACGCTACCTCGAAACGCAGACTGCGTTTAACTTTACACAGAATGGGGTGGGATTGACGTATCGATTCTAGTACGTCTAGTTGATCTAAGACATTTGATCTCGCTGTAAACGCTCGTCGGAACGCACGACGCGCGTCTCACTATGCAACGATAGCCCCACGCTTGCCCAACTCGATCACTTCCATATTCTGGACTTTCCCGGCCGTGATCTCAAACCGCACAATGGTCTTCACCAAATGAAACCCATGTTGGCCCGCAGCCCCCGGGTTGACATAGAGCATGTTGTTGTATTTCGGATCGCGCTTGATGCGCAGGATGTGGGAGTGGCCGCAGATAAAAACATCGGGCGGATCGATATTCAGAAATTTCTTGATGCGTGGATTATAGTTGGGTGGTGCGCCGCCGATGTGCGTCATCCATACCTTGACGCCCTCGATGGTAGTGCGCACATCCTCGGGATAATCGGTTTGCAGCACTTTGTCGTCGACGTTGCCAAAAACGGCGCGCACGGGTTTGAAGGCTTCCAGTTGCTCGATCACGGAGCGATCGCCGATGTCGCCGGCATGCCACACCTCGTCACAATCCTTGAAATATGAAAAAACCTTGGGGTCGAGATAATTGTGGGTGTCCGACAGCAGACCGATTTTCATGTCGCTAAAATAATACTTGCCGGATAAATGCCGCAGCCAACGCGCGTGGCCTTTGATGCCCAACCCTGATCTTTTTAACAAAGCAACTTGAGCTGATCAACAAAACAACGGGGCTGTCCCCTCCCATACCTTTGTCTCAACAAAAAAACAACATCATGACAAAAGTTTGGTTTATCACCGG
>CBIHQM010000470.1:0-5260 GCA_966211885.1 uncultured Chryseolinea sp. | reverse complement strand
ATGGCGGTGGGATAGAACAAGATCTCGGCGCCCATCAACGCGGTGATGCGGGCGGCTTCCGGATACCATTGATCCCAGCAAATGAGCACGCCAATGGTGGCAAATTTCGTCTTGAAAACTTTATAGCCCAGGTCGCCGGGGGTGAAGTAAAATTTTTCATAATACGCCGGGTCGTCCGGGATGTGCATCTTGCGATACTTGCCCAGGTAGGAGCCATCGGCATCCAGCACGGCGGTGGTGTTGTGGTAGATACCTTCTGTGCGCTTTTCGAAAAGGGAAGCGATAATGACCACCCCAAGCTCTTTTGCTACGGCCTTCAGGGCATCGGTGGAGGGACCGGGAATGGATTCGGCCAGTTTAAAATTCTGGTAATCTTCCACATCACAGAAGTACAAAGAAGTAAACAACTCCTGGAGGCAAACGATCTGCGCGCCTTTGGCGGCGGCCTCGCGGATCTTGGTGATCGCCTTTGCCAGATTTTCGCCCGGGTCTTTGGTGCACGACATCTGCACGAGTCCCACATTCACTGTTTTTCCTGCCACGTTTTATAAAATTTTTATTGGTGCAAAATTAAAAAAGTAAATCCGGTTCATAACTATGAACCGACGGCTATGGTTCCCCTGAAAAATGTGGTGGAAATAAAAAAACCTCCCGGTGAGGAGGTTTCTTCATATAAAATTAATGTTCCGTGATCAGGCTTCGTGGCTGAGGTGCACGAACGATTCGTCTTTGGCTTCCAGGTTCGACTCGCCCATCAGCCAGGTGTCTACGGCGCGGGCCGTTTCGCGACCTTCGGAGATGGCCCACACGACCAGCGATTGGCCTCTGCGGATATCGCCGGCGGCGAAAATGCCTTCCTGCGAGGTCATGTAGTTCTCGGTGCGGATGTTGCCCCGTTCGTCGATCTCCAGCTTCAGCTCTTCCACCATGCCGCCCTTTTCGGCGCCCACGAAACCGATGGCCAGCAAGGCCAGTTCGCAGGGGATGATGCGCTCGGTGCCGGCAATCTCTTCAAAGCCCATTTTGCCTTGAGGATTTACACCCCACTTAATGTCCACGATCTTCAACCCGGTGAGACGGCCTGTGTTGTCGCCGAGGAATTCCTTTGTGAGGATAGCCCACTGGCGCGCTACGCCTTCTTCGTGCGACGAGGAAGTATTCAGGATCATGGGCCACAGCGGCCAGGGATTGTTGTCGGCGCGGTCCACGGGAGGCTTGGCCAACAACTCGATCTGTGTTACCGATTTTGCATTCTGACGGTTGGAGGTTCCTACGCAGTCGGAGCCGGTGTCGCCACCGCCGATGACCAGAACATTTTTGTCGGTTGCCAGGATCTCTCCGGAGAAGATGCGGTCGCCGGCCACGCGTTTGTTTTGCTGGGGCAGGAAGTCCATCGCATAGTGCACGCCGTTGAGCTTGCGGCCTGGGATGGGCAGATCGCGCGGGGCAGAGGCGCCGCCGCACATCACGATGGCGTCGAACTCATCCTTCAGATGTTTTGCACTGATGTTCACCCCGACGTGCGCATTGGTGCGGAAGATAATGCCTTCCTGTTCCATGATGCGGACGCGTCGTTCGATGACGGTCTTCTCCAATTTGAAATCAGGAATGCCATAGCGAAGCAAGCCACCGATCCGGTCGCTGCGCTCGAACACGGTCACCCAGTGGCCGGCCTTGTTCAATTGGGCTGCTGCGGCCAATCCTGCGGGGCCAGAGCCAACAATCGCGATGCGCTTGCCAGTTCTATGCTTGGGCGGGTTGGCTTTGATATAGCCCTTCTCAAACGCCTGCTCGGCGATGGTCTTCTCGATGTATTCGATGGTGACCGGTTTGTTGTTGATGCTGAGCACGCAGCTGGCTTCACAGGGTGCGGGGCAAATGCGGCCCGTAAACTCTGGGAAGTTGTTGGTGCTGCTCAGGATCTTGATGGCATCTTCCCACTTGCCCTGATACACCGCATCGTTGAAGTCGGGTATGTTGTTGCCCAGCGGGCAGCCGTTGTGGCAGAAGGGCACGCCGCAGTCCATGCAACGCGACGCTTGCTGCTTCACTTTTTCTTTATCGAGGGGATTGTATACTTCCTTGTAATCCTTGATCCGCTCTTTGGGATCGCGCGACTTGGGCATCTCGCGATCGAACTTCATAAATCCATCTATCTGTCCCATGTTCGTCTAATCAATTTTTAACTGTAACTTTTCCAACCTTGGGTGCCGACACTTTTGCAGCCTTTGCTTTTTGCAGCACGGCCTTGTAGTCTTTCGGCATCACCTTCACAAAGAGCTCGGAAGCTTCTTCCCACTTTTCGAGGATCCACTCGGCCGGGTCGCTGCCCGTATACTTGAAGTGTTTCTCGATCATGGCCTTCACTTCTACCTTGTCTTCCGCTTCCATGGTCTCTACATCGACCATGTCTTTGTTGCAAAGGCGTTCCAGGGCGCGTTCGGGATCGAATACATAGGCAATACCACCGCTCATCCCCGCGGCGAAGTTGCGTCCGGTCTTACCCAGCACAACCACGCGGCCACCGGTCATGTATTCGCAGGCGTGATCGCCTACGCCTTCCACTACCGTGGTCACACCCGAGTTACGAACACAGAACCGTTCGCCGGCTTGTCCGCGGATATACGCTTCACCCGAGGTCGCACCGTAGAAGGCTACGTTACCCACGATGATGTTGTCTTCGGGCTTGAAGGTCGATTCCTTGTCCGGATACACGATCAGTTTTCCACCCGACAATCCTTTTCCAAAGTAGTCGTTTGCCTCGCCTTCCAGCTCGAACGTCACACCCGGTGCAACGAAGGCTGCAAAGCTCTGGCCTGCCGATCCTTTGAATTGGAAGTGGATGGTATCTTCCGGTAATCCTTTGCCTTTATACTTTTTCGAGATCTCGTTCGACAGCAATGCGCCCGTGGTGCGGTCGGTATTGCGGATGATGAATTTCTCTTGAACCGGTTCGGCGTCGTCCAATGCGGCACGGGCAGCTTCCACCAGTTTCCAATCCAACACTTTCTCCAACTCGAAATCCTGGTCGATCTGTTTGTAGAGACCAATGTGTTCCAACACGGGCTCGCGTTGCAGGATCGGGGAGAGGTCGAGTTTCTTGATCTTCCAGTGATCGATGTCCTGGCGTACGCGCAGCATGTCGGCGCGGCCCACCATTTCGTTCACGGTGCGGAAACCAAGTTCAGCCATCACTTCGCGCAGGTCGTGTGCGAGGAAGGTGAAGAAGTTCACGACGTGATCGGGATTGCCGGTGAACAATTTGCGCAGGTCACTGTCTTGCGTGGCAATGCCTACGGGGCAGGTGTTCAAGTGGCATTTGCGCATCATGATACAACCTTCTACCACCAGTGCGGCGGTAGCAACACCCCATTCTTCGGCGCCAAGCAAAGCGGCGATAGCGATGTCGCGTCCGGTACGGATCTGTCCGTCGGTCTGCAACACGACGCGGCTTCTCAAATTATTTTTTACCAGGGTCTGGTGTGCTTCTGCTAAACCAAGTTCCCAAGGCAGACCGGCATGACGCACGGAGCTGATGGGCGATGCACCTGTTCCTCCATCGGAACCCGAGATGAGAATAGCATCCGCCTTGGCTTTTGCCACGCCGGCTGCTACGGTACCAACACCTGCCTGAGAAACAAGCTTCACGTTGATACGGGCCTGGCGGTTGGCGTTCTTCAAATCGTAGATCAGCTGCGCCAGGTCTTCGATGGAATAAATATCGTGGTGAGGCGGAGGCGAGATCAACCCTACACCGGGTGTAGAGTGACGCACGCGTCCGATCCATTCGTCAACTTTATGGCCGGGCAACTGACCTCCTTCGCCGGGTTTTGCACCTTGCGCCATTTTGATCTGGAGTTCGTCGGCGTTTGCCAGGTAGTAGCTGGTCACACCGAAGCGGCCCGAAGCCACTTGCTTGATGGCCGAACGTTCCCAGTCGCCGTTAGGCTTCTTCTCAAAACGTGCTTCGTCTTCTCCACCTTCACCGCTATTGCTCTTTCCGCCGATGCGGTTCATGGCAATGGCCAGGGTGCTGTGCGCTTCGTGCGAAATGGATCCGAACGACATAGCGCCCGTAGCGAAACGTTTGAAGATCTCTTCGACGGGTTCAACTTCTTCCAGTGCAATAGGATTGCGCTTCTTGAATTCGAACAGGCCACGGAACGTGAGGGTATCTCTCGTTTGGTCGTTGATCTTTTGCGCGTATTTCTTGAAGAGCTCGTAGTTGTTCGACTTGGTAGAGTGTTGCAACAAGTGGATCACTTCCGGGCTGAACAAGTGTTTCTCACCCCGGCGCTTCCACTGATACACACCACCCACGGGGAGCTCTTTGCTTTCGTTCTCATAAGCAAGCTCGTGGCGCACCAGTACTTCCTTCGCGATATCATCAAACGACAAACCTTCAATGCGGCTGATCGTGCCTCTGAAACATTTCTCTACCACATCGCTGCCGATACCCAGCGCTTCAAAGATCTGCGAAGACTGATACGACTGCAGGGTGCTGATACCCATCTTCGACATCACCTTCAACAAACCATTGCCAACGGCCTTTTGGAAGTTGGAGTACGCTTCTTCATCGGGAAGGGGCTTGTAGAAAGCGCCTTGCTTGTTGAGGAAGTGGATGGTCTCTAAGGCCATGTAAGGGTTCACCGCGCTGGCGCCATAACCCACGATGGTGGCAAAGTGATGTACTTCCCACGCATCACCCGCTTCTACCACGAGGCCGGCTTGCGTGCGAATTCTTTTTTCTACCAGGTATTGATGCACAGCCCCTACCGACAAGAGGGACGGGATGGGCGCAAATTCATTGCTGATCTTCCGGTCTGAAAGGATGAGGATCTTCTTTCCGGCGCGAACAGCCTTCTCGGCTTCCTGGCAAATGCGGTTGAGGCTTTCTTCCAACCGACCGGGTTCACCATCGGCCTTGAACACGCATTGGATCACAGCGCATTCAAAACCTTGATCTTGCAGGTGCTTGAATTTTTCCAGGTCGGCGTTGAGCAACACCGGTTGTGAAATATGGATCTGGCGGGTATGCTCCGGCGTTTCCTCCAACACGTTGAGGCTGGAGCCCACGCGTGTGAAGAGCGACATCACCAACCGCTCGCGGATGGGGTCGATGGGCGGGTTACTTACCTGCGCAAAATGTTGCTTGAAATAATTCGAAAGGTGAAGGCTCTCTTTCGACAACTCGGCTTGGGGTGTGTCGTCTCCCATGGAGACCACGGCTTCGTATCCTTTTTCGGCGATGGGGAGCTAC
>CBIHQM010000469.1:0-5288 GCA_966211885.1 uncultured Chryseolinea sp. | reverse complement strand
AAGATTGGATTTAAACTGTGATGCTTTTAGAAGCCATCACCTCATTGATCAACGTAGCCAACACCCCTTCCTTCAAAGCATAAGTAGAAACGCGAATGCGATTGAAGGTGTGTACGGATAACAAGTAGCGGATCAGGCAACACGCCACGACGATCATATCAACGCGCATATCGATCATGCCGGGAATTTGCATGCGCTGCTCACGATTCTTGTGCAGCAACTCATCATAGATATCATAAAATCCCTGCAACGTCAAAGGGGTCTCGATCTCTTCGGGACTTTTATGGATGTCGTGTTGGAGGCAGAAGATGTCGCTCAGGGTGTCAAAGGTGCCGGAGGATCCGATGAGCACGTGAGGTTGGTGAATTTTTAGTTCGTTCAACAACGGCTGGAGTTCTTTTTCAAAGTAGCGGTCGAGGTGTTCGATCTCTTCTTTGGTGATGGGATCATTTTTCTGGAATTGCTCCAACAGCCGTTGGGCGCCAATCTCAAAACTGCGCTTCCAGGAGATGCGCTCGTTGTTGCCGAGGATAAATTCTATGCTGCCACCGCCAATATCGATGATGAGCGATTTCTCCTTGTCGATGTCCATGGCCGACTTCACACCCATATAAATGTACTCTGCCTCCAGGTCGCCGGAAATGATGTTCGAATCGATGCCTGTCACGGCCTTGATCCGTTGCACCACCTCGTCGCGGTTGGAGGCATTGCGCAGGGCGCTGGTGCCAAAGGCATAGACTTTTCCGATGTTTTGCTGGTCGATCGTATTCCGGAAACTTTGCATGGCCAGGAGCGCCCGCTGAATACCTTCCTCCGTAATGACCCCCCGGTTGATGCCCCCTTTTCCGATCTTCACAGCCAACCGCTCGCGATAGGTGATATGATAGCCCCGCTCATCGGCTTCCGCAATGAGCAGATGGAACGTGTTCGTTCCCATATCAATGATGGCGATCTTGCTTTCCATAGGTGTCAGGAGGGCGCGTGAAGATACGAATTTTCGAAACCCAGTCAAGCGCCGGTTCTCCCTGCGTAAAACGTCTTCCCCAAAGCAAAAAAATCCCAATTCGGACTATATTTAAACTTTTAATCAGCGGATGCTATGGCCAAGCGAACCATCAAGGATAATGTCCTCCAGGAAAAGTTTAATGAGCTCGAACGCAAGAACCAGGAAGCCCTGTTGGGCGGTGGCGAAAAGCGCATCGAACAACAACACGCCAAGGGAAAACTAACCGCCCGTGAACGCGTCAATCTTCTGATGGATGAAGGCTCTTTTGAAGAGCTGGGCAAGTTTGTCATGCACCGCAGCAAAGACTTTGGCCTGGACAAGGAATACTACCTGGGCGACGGCGTCATCACCGGCTACGGCACGGTGAACGGCCGGCTGGTCTATATTTTTTCGCAGGATTTCACCGTGTTCGGCGGCTCCCTTTCGGAAACCCACGCCGAGAAGATCGTGAAGATCATGGACCTGGCCATGCAGAACGGTGCCCCGCTCATCGGACTCAATGACTCCGGCGGCGCCCGCATCCAGGAAGGCGTGGTGTCACTGGGTGGCTATGCTGATATTTTTTACAGGAATACGTTGGCCTCCGGGGTGATCCCGCAGATCTCGGCCATCATGGGTCCTTGCGCCGGGGGAGCTGTGTATTCTCCCGCCATTACCGATTTTATTTTTATGGTGGAAAACACGTCGTTCATGTTTGTCACCGGTCCCAACGTGGTGAAGACCGTGACACACGAAAATGTGACGGCCGAGGAATTGGGCGGGGCCACCACCCACAGCACCAAAAGCGGGGTGACCCACTTTGCCTGCGCCAATGAAGTGGAGTGCATCAACCAGATCAAAAAGATCCTGAGCTTCATGCCCCAGAACTGCGAAGACGACACCCCCCGGTTGCCCTACATTGCCGGCGATGAGCGCCGTCCTGCACTCAACAACATCATCCCGGCCAACCCAAACCAGCCCTACGACATGCGCGAGGTCATTAGCGGCGTAGTGGACAACGACAGCTTTTTCGAAGTACATAAAAACTTTGCAGAAAATATCGTGGTGGGTTTTGCACGGCTGGCCGGCCGTAGCATCGGGGTTGTAGGCAATCAGCCCGCGTCCCTGGCCGGTGTGCTCGACATCGACTCCAGCGTGAAGGGCGCCCGCTTTGTGCGCTTCTGCGATTGCTTTAATATTCCCCTGCTTGTCTTTGAAGATGTGCCGGGATTTTTGCCTGGCACCGACCAGGAGTGGAACGCCATCATCACCAACGGCGCCAAGTTGCTGTTTGCTTTCTCGGAGGCCACCGTGCCGCGCGTAACGGTCATTACCCGCAAGGCCTATGGCGGTGCCTATGATGTGATGAACTCCAAACACATTGGCGCCGACCTCAACTATGCCTGGCCCACGGCCGAGATCGCGGTGATGGGGGCGAAGGGAGCAGCCGAGATCATCTTTAAGAAAGAGATCTCCGAAGCGGACAACCCGGAAGCCAAACTGAACGAAAAAGTGGATGAGTACACCCACAAGTTTGCCAACCCCTACCGCGCCGCCCACCGCGGCTATATCGACGAGGTGATCTATCCCGACCAAACCCGCGAGAAACTGATCCGGGCCTTTGCTATGCTGGAAAATAAAGTGGCTAAATTGCCAAAGAAAAAGCATGGTAACATTCCCCTATAGACTCTAAAATAAAACCCAATACGCTTACCAATTGAATAAGACTATGGATAAGAAGAGCAAACAATTCCTCTACGAGTATCTTAACAATGCATCACCCACCGGCTTCGAAGCGCCCGGCCAGAAGATCTGGCTGGATTACCTGAAGCCCTATATCAACGACCACATGGTGGACGTCTATGGAACCGTAGTAGGGGTTGTCAACCCGAAAGCTGCCTATAAGGTGGTGATCGAAGCCCATGCAGACGAGATCTCCTGGTTTGTGAACTACATTACCGAAGACGGCTACATCTATGTACGCCGCAACGGTGGCTCCGACCACCAGATCGCCCCTTCCAAGCGGGTGAATATCCAAACGGAAAACGGCATCGTGAAAGGCGTATTCGGCTGGCCGGCCATTCACGTACGCGACGCCGGTAAAGAAGAGACGCCTACGCTGAAGAATATCTTTATCGACGTTGGGGCCGAATCCAAAAAAGAAGTGGAAGCCATGGGTGTGCACGTGGGATGCGTGATCACGTTCGAGGACGAGTTGATGGAAATGAACAAACATTGGCTGGTCGGTCGCGCGCTGGACAACCGCATGGGTGGCTTCATGATCGCGGAAGTGGCCCGCAGGCTGCATGAAAACAAGAAAAAATTACCTTTTGCGCTCTATATCGTGAACGCCGTCCAGGAAGAAATCGGTCTCCGGGGCGCCGAAATGATCTCCCGGCGGATAAAACCCGATGTGGCGATCTGTACGGACGTGACGCACGATACGCAATCGCCCATGTACAATAAAAAAGAGAGCGGAAATCTGAAATGTGGCAATGGCCCCGTGGTTTGCTATGGCCCTGCCGTGCAGAACAATGTCCTTAAAATGGTCATAGAGACCGCTCAAAAACGAAAAATACCATTCCAACGCCAGGCGGTTTCCCGGTCTACCGGTACGGATACCGATTCTTTTGCCTATTCGGCGGAAGGAGTGGCCTCCGCACTGATATCGTTGCCGCTCAAATACATGCATACAACCGTGGAAATGGTACATAAAGACGACGTGGAAAGCGTCATAAACCTCATCTACGAATTCCTCCTGCAGCTCAAGCCGGGCCATGACTTCCGGTACATTAAGTAATCATTGGTAAAAACCTTACATCGATAAGGTTAACCCTTGAATAGGCTCCTCCACATTGTTGGGGGAGCCTATTTTTGTATCATCAAACAAACCAAGAATTATGAAAATGTTTAAAGCTCTCGCGGTGGCAGCCCTCCTGATAAGCGGCAGCACCTACGCCCAAGAAAGATCGGTAGAGGAAGTTTACTCCATGATGGTCTTCAACTTTACCAAATATGTGCAGTGGCCTGACCACGCCGGATCTGGTGAATTTGTGATCGGTGTAGTAGGCAATGCAGACATCTACAACACGCTCAACGGATGGTATGGCGGTAAACCCCGCGGCACGAAGACGTATGTGATCAAGAAGTTCGCTAACGCTTCTGAAGTTACCGACTGCCACGTGTTGTTCATTGACAAGTCTAAAAGCGGCGAATTTGAAGCAGCAAACAACAAAGTGAAAGGCAAAGGCACTTTGGTGATCACAGATAAGAACGGATTAGGTGAGAAAGGCAGCGGCATCAACTTCAAGATGGTAGACAACAAACTGAAGTTCGAGCTCAACCAAAAAGCGATCGAAGCTTCTAACTTGAAGGTATCCGGTGCGCTTTCGTCTATGGCGATATTGATTTAATGGGTTGTTTGGAAGCCTCGGGGGTTACACCCTGGGGTTTTTTCCAGATTAAGTAGTAGATTAGCAAAAGAGCCCAATTAATTTTTTAATCTATGAAAAACCTCTTTTTAACAGCACTCATGGCAATAGCCGTGGGCACTGTCGTGGCGCAAGAAAGGCCCACACATGAAATTCACGCTGCCATGTTGTACAACTTTATTAAGTATGTACAGTGGCCAAATGAAAGCGAAGCCGGCGAATTTGTAGTAGGTGTCATCGGAGACGAAAACGTCTTCAACACCCTCAAAACATGGTACGACGGTAAGCCTAAGGGAGTAAAAAAATATGTGATCAAAAACCTCGCTTCTGCCGACGAAGCCGGCTCATGCCAGGTGGTATATGTTGGAAAGTCGAAGAACAGAGAGTTCGAAAACATAAAGACGAGTGTAACGGGCAAATCCGTGTTGACCATCACCGATGGCAACGGGATGGGCCAAAAAGGAAGCTGTATCAACTTCAAAGTGATCGAAGGAAAACTGAAGTTTGAGCTCAACCAGGGAGTGATCGGAGCGTCTAGCCTGAAAGTTTCCACACAGCTGAGCAGTATGGCGATTTTGATATAGGGAAAGCGATTTGAGTTTTTCCACTGGCACGTAGGAATTGAGTATGGAGAACGAGGGGATGTTCCAGGAAGTAGTTGAGAATTCGGATGACATCATCATCGTAACAGACAAGGAATTTAGAATACGCTACATTTCTTCGTCCGTTCACAAGATCTTTGACGTCGCACCGGTTTCGTTGTTGGGTCGTAATATTTTTGATTACGTCACCCGCGACAAAGAGGAGAGCTGGAAAGCTTGCCTCCACGCAACGCCCCCGTCCGGAGTGGCGGGCGGGGAGCTGAGGGGGCG
>CBIHQM010000468.1:0-5297 GCA_966211885.1 uncultured Chryseolinea sp. | reverse complement strand
TATATATTTATTGATATAATTATTTACACCTCACCTCCCCTCAACCTGTTTCCCCAACCACCCCAACATGGGCGGTGGGCGGCGACGGGCGGCAGATTGCATTCGATTCCTATCATCAACCCCCAGCATTTTTGACCAGCGGTCTGTTTTCGTCCCCGCTTCCCCGTATCTTTCTATTCATTATCCTAAACCACCATGAAAAAGATCGCTTCTATCGTCTTTGTCGTAACGCTCTGTGCGACAATGCAGACAAACGCTCAAAGCTTTAATGCGCGCCCGGGTGGGACGCAAAAACCGGTGTTGCATGGCAGCCATTGGATGGCCATCACCGGCAAACCCCTCGCGGCTACAGCCGGCGCCATGACCTTTCAGAAAGGCGGCAACGCCGTAGACGCTGCCTGTGCCATGCTGGCGGCCACCTGCACCATGTGGGATGTGCTGAGCTGGGGTGGAGAAACGCAGGCCCTCATCTATAATCCCAAGACCGGCAAAGTGATCGGCATCAATGCGCTGGGCGTTGCCCCTACAGGCGCGACCCCCGAATTCTTTAAGGGCAAGGGCATGAACTTCCCTCCCGAATATGGCCCCCTCGCCGCCGTGACCCCCGGCACTCCCGGTGGACTCTGCACGATGCTCGCCGAGTACGGCACCATGAGCCTGAAGGATGTCCTCGCTCCCGCCATGACCCTGGCCGAAGGCTATCCCATCGAAGCCCAGACCGCCAACAGCATGGAGCGCGGCAAAGACCGCATCAAAGAGTGGCCCTATTCCAAGGCTGTTTTCCTCCCTCACCTGGGCCAGGAACGCGAAGCCCCCGCCGCCGGCGAGATCTTCCGCCAGGCCGACTTGCTGGAAACCCTCAAGAAAATGGTGGACGCCGAACAACAAGCTTTAAAAAAAGGCAAGACCCGGAAGGAAGCCATCTATGCTGCCTACGACCGCTTCTATAAAGGCGACATCGCCAAAGAATTCGTGCGCGGTGCACAAGAACAAGGCGGCCTCATCACTGCGAATGACCTGGCCAACTGGAAAGTGAAAACCGAAGAGCCTCTGAAAGTAAACTACAAAGGCATCGACGTCTACAAACTCTCGCAGTGGACCCAAGGTCCTGCCCTGTTGCAGTCGCTGAACATCCTCGAAAACTTCGATCTGAAAGCGATGGGCTTCAACTCCACGCGCTACATCCACACGCTCTATCAAACCATGAACCTGGCTTTTGCCGACCGTGACTTTTATTACGGCGATCCCGCCGTTGCCCCGGAAGAGCCCATCCAAGGCCTGCTCTCGAAAGCCTACGCCAAGGAACGCGCCAAGACCATTCGCTGGGACAAGAACGACGCCAAGGCCGGCCCAGGCGATCCCTACCCTTTCGAAGGCAAGATCAACCCCTACCAGGACTACCTGAAGCAATGGGGACAAGCCAGCCTGAACAAACCCGTGTCGCCTTTGGACGACCGTTATCTCGAACAATTTTTATTGGGCACCACTTCCGTGGAAGCCGCCGACAAAGAAGGTTGGGTAGTGTCGATCACGCCTAGCGGCGGATGGTTGCCGGCGTGTATCGCAGGCAAGACGGGCGTGGGCATGAGCCAACGCATGCAAAGCTTCGTGACCGATCCAAAACTGAATCCCTTCAACGTAGTGGCTCCCGGCAAACAACCCCGCGTGACCCTCACACCGACGATGGCTTTGAAAGATGGCAAGCCCTACTTATCGTTTGCCGTGCAGGGAGGCGATTCGCAGGATCAAAATCTTTTGCAGTTCTTCCTCAACATTGTGGAGTTTGGAATGAACGTACAAGAAGCTGCGGAGGCACCAAACATTAATACCTATCAAATGTATCTCTCGCTTGGCGGCGAAGATCGCAAGCCAAAGCCGGGAGCGATCTTGCTGCAATCGGCAACTCCTGAATTTACGCGGAAGGAATTATTTGAGATGGGATATAAGCTTTCTTTTGATGACCGTACGTCGGGGCCTATCAATGCGATCTATATCGACTGGACGCATGGAAGCTTTTGGGGTGGGTCTAGTAATCACGGGGAGGACTACGGCATCGGCTGGTAACAATAGAGAATCTTAACTTTCAAACTCCGGAAGAGAAAGCAAACCAAGGCTTATCGCTTCCGGATTTTTTTTTGCACAAAAAAAGCGCAGAGACAAAAGAAGCTTTTATCTCTGCGCATGATTTTTATCCTGTAACCAAAGACTAAGTAGCCCAGGTCTTTCCATTTCCAGCTTCTTTCAAAGGAATACAACCTTTATAAGCGCCAGGCACAGCTTCGTACTGTAGCACTTGCGTAGCACCGGGTTGGGATGTAAAGAATCCCAACAACGTCAGCTCTTTCGTAAAGAGAATGAACGAACGCTTCGGCGCAGGCTTACCCGGCTCAGGTTTCTTGCGATTTCTCTCTTCTTCCACCGCGGCATCGTGCACCTTTTTCACAAAGGCAGCTTGTTGCTCCGGCTTCAACTCGATGAACGGATCGCCGTATTCTTTTTCAGCAGCCTCCTCGAATTCCTTCAGCCCCTTGTTGTAATGGTCTTGCGTCTCCTGATCGTACGCGTCTTTCAACATCAGGTCGATGAAGGCGGGTACACCCGTATCTTTCGCACCGGGAGTGTCGGTCTTGGGAATGATGATCTCTGCCACCGTGGCAACCAGGGAGCCCTGGGGTTCGGTGAGGAACACCGGCTTCCAGTCGATAGTGGGTTTGGCGGCGCAGCCTTTCAATACAGCCATGATGGTGGGGGCCGATACAACCCCGCCCATGATCCAGGCTGTGCGCTTTAATGCTTCTCTACGATCCATAGTATTGTCAGATTACAGATTCGATTTAAATATTTTGCTTCTTCAATTCGTTTACGGCATGATCTACAGCGCGCGCCGTGAAAGCCATGTAGCCCAGCGAAGGGTTGTGGCAAGCCGATGAGGCCATGAACGAGCCGTCGGTGACGAACACGTTCTTGCAGGCATGCACCTGGTTGAACTTATTCAGCACCGACGTCTTGGGGTCTTTGCCCATACGGGCCGTTCCCATCTCGTGGATGCCAAGACCGATACCGATCTCGCGATCATAGGGCGTCACGTTCTTGAAGCCCGCGGCGGTGAGCATCTCCACGGCGTCGTTGGCCATGTCTTTGCGCATCTTCAATTCGTTCTCGCGCAGGATGGCGTCAAACGTGAGCGTAGGCAGGCCGTGTTTGTCTTTCACTTCTTTGTTGATGACCACGTGGTTGGCGTGGTTGGGCAAGATCTCGCCGAAGCCACCCATGCCCACCGTCCATTTGCCCGGTGTGGTCACGGCCTCTTTCAGCGCTACGCCCAGCGACAATTCCTTTATCTGGTCGGCCCAACCCTGGCGGCTGGCGCTGCCCTGGTAGCCAAAGCCACGGATATAGTCACGCTTCTCGCCGTCGTAGTTCCGGTAGCGAGGGATGTAGAAGCCGTTGGCGCGGCGTCCGAAGTAATATTGATCTTCGTAACCTTCCACTTCTGCGCGGGCACCTACGCTTAAATGGTGATCCATGATGTTGTGGCCAAGTTCACCACTGTCGTTGCCAAAACCATTGGGGAAGCGGTTAGAGATCGAGTTCAGCATGATAAAAGTCGATCCGAACGTCGATGCACAAAGGAAGATCACGTTAGCAAAATATTCTACCTGCTCACCGGTCTCAGCATCGAGCACTTTCACGCCCGTAGCCTTGCCTTTCTTCTCATCATAGATCAATTCGTGCACGACAGAGTTAGGACGCAGTGTCATCAGACCGGTCTTCTCCGCCGCAGGAAGTGTAGAGGAGTTACTGCTAAAATATCCACCATAAGGACATCCGCGCGAGCAAAGGTTTCTATACTGACACGTGCCGCGCTGCGGGCTATGCGGCAGCGGCGCCGTTGCATGGGCCACGCGGCCGATGGTGACGAGCCGGCCGAATTTATCCTTTACCGATTTCTTGAGGTCGCGCTCCACGCAGTTCAGCTCCATGGGAGGCAGGAACTTGCCGTCGGGCAACTGGGGTATGTTTTCCACCTGGCCGCTCACGCCGATGAAGGACTCGACGTAGTCATACCAGGGTTCGATTTCTTTATAACGCAGGGGCCAGTCCACCGCGATGCCGTCTTTGGCGTTGGCTTCGAAGTCGAGGTCGCTGAGGCGATAGCTTTGGCGTCCCCACATGATGGAGCGTCCGCCCACGTGGTAGCCCCGCATCCAGTCGAAGCGGTTCACTTCAGTGTAGGGGTTTTCGAGGTCGTTTACAAACCAGTGTTTTGTACTTTGGGAGATGGTGTAGCCGGTGCGGGCTTGTTTGGCCTGCTGCTTCAGATCCTCCTGAGTAGGTTTGCCGGCGTAGGGCAATTGCCAGGGGTCTTTGGTGGCCGTGGGATAGTCGGGATGTTTCACCATCCGACCCCGTTCCAACACCAGGGTTTTCAATCCTTTTTCGGTGAGCTCTTTTGCGGCCCACCCGCCACTGATACCCGTGCCCACCACGATGGCATCGAAAGTATTCTGCTTCTCAGCGTCGATATTCAGGTTCATACTCCATAGAAAGTTTGCCTAAAAATAGACTATTCAATCGATTTAGGAAGAAAATTATATGAGTGGTTGGAGAATATTGTGCGGGGGTGCAGAAAATGGCGATGAATATACTGACCAGAAAAAAATATCCAATTAAAACACTGATATTCAATTAGATGAAATTTTTAAATGGCGCGAGTTTCTCTTCATTCGGAGGCGTGTATTTTGGCGAAATCGAAAGGAAGTCTATGCTCTCTAAGGTGTGCCGCTGTGGGACATATATACTTTAGTGTTGATAAACTGAAGGAGTTTTCATGGCCTTAAATGAAAAGACCGTGCCATCGAGCAAGGTCACTACATCTAAAAATTAGCACATGCTTACAAAAATTTATTGGCTGCACCAATATGATAATTCCGCTAAACTTGGGATTATGGCAAGACCAAGAGGCAATGACTGGCTTGATGAAGAGATTACCAATATCAAGAAGCAGGGGGTGGAACTACTCGTATCTCTGCTTGAACCAAATGAAGTTTTAGAACTCGGGCTTAGACAAGAGCAACAACTGTGTTCAAAACACAACATCACTTACATTAATTTTCCAATAGTCGATAGAGGCATCCCAAAAAGGAATGATGATACTGATACCCTAATAAATCATTTACTGAACAAAATCAACACCGGATCCACAACTGTTATTCATTGTCGCATGGGTATCGGCCGTTCTTCGATAATAGCAGGTGCTCTTCTATTAAAAACAGGTCAAAACGCAAAAGACATTT
>CBIHQM010000467.1:0-5307 GCA_966211885.1 uncultured Chryseolinea sp. | reverse complement strand
AGGGTCTACCAGCACATCCCACAAATGCATTTCGGCGTTGAGCTCGCGAAGCAGGAACACTTCGATCTTGGCGCCGGTCTTTTCCTTGCGTCCATAGAGGCGTGCGGGGAACACCATGGTGTCGTTGCCGACCATCACATCGCCTTCCTTGAAATACTCCACCACGTCTTTGAAGATCTTGTGCTCGATTTTGCCAGTATCCTTATGCACCACCATCAGGCGCGATTCATCCCTGTTTTCGGCAGGGTCGAGGGCGATAAGATTGTTCGGGAGTTCAAACTTGAATTCTGATAACTTCATATTCGTGAAAGCAAAAGGAGCCCAATAAAGGGTAAATTTTTTTTATGAGGGGCAAAAATAAGTCAAGAATTGCCCTTTTCGACAAAAGACCCCTCTTTTTTAAAGAGTGTAACAAAAAAGCGGTTTTTAAGTCTATAGGGCGTAATTCGAGCACAAAATTGCCGACAAACCCAAAGTCTACTAACCGCGTTAAAAGTTCCTGAATGAAGACCTTAGCCCAGATCTACGAGAGTTTTCGCTTCGCCTGGAGGGCGCTCAAATCGAACGTGTTGCGCACGATCCTGTCGTTGCTGGGCGTAACCGTCGGCATCTTTGCCATCATTGCCGTGCTCACCATCGTGGACTCGCTGGAGAAAAACATAAAAGACAGCCTCAATTTCCTCGGTACAGGGGTTATTTATGTCGAAAAGTGGCCTTTCATAGCCGATGCCGATGGCGAATACCGGTGGTGGGATTTCTGGAACCGGCCCAACGCCTCCTACAACGAATTTAAATTTTTGCAGGCCAACCTCAAGCACGAGAGCAGCATGGCCATTTTTGCCATCAAGGGCAACGTCGTCCTGAAATACGGCAACAACAGCATCAGCCAGATCCGCCTGCTGGGGGGCAGCGAGGGCTATGATGCGGTCCAGGACATAAACATCGACAAGGGTAGATATTTTACCCCCGAAGAGATTGGATCGGGACGCAATGTGGTCATCCTCGGTAATGAAGTTGCCGCGGCCTTGTTCGTCAACGGCAAGGAACCGATCGGCGAATTGATCAAGATCAAAGACCTGAAATACACCGTGATCGCTGTTCTTCGCAAGGAGGGCCAGAGCTTCCTGGGCACACCCAGCAAGGACTACATGGCCTTCGTTCCTTATCAGTCCTTTCGGAGACTCTACCAAACCGGCACCGGTCTCCCGCAAGAAATTACCTCGCGCATCGGCTTGAAAGGCTACGAGTCCGATGTGGGACTGGTGGAACTGGAGAACGAAGCCCGGGGCATTCTCCGCACACGCCGCGGGTTGAAGCCCGATGAGAAAGACAATTTTGCCATGAACCGCCCCGAAGCTATTGCCAGCGTGATCGGCCAACTCTTCGACATCGTGGGCATCGCCGGCTGGATCATCGGTGGCTTCTCGATTTTGGTGGGCGGATTCGGCATCGCCAACATCATGTTTGTGTCAGTGAAGGAACGCACCAGCATTATTGGATTGCAAAAATCATTGGGTGCGAAAAACTATTTTATTCTCTTCCAGTTTTTGTTCGAGGCCATCTTCCTGAGCTTGATCGGAGGGCTCGCGGGTTTGTTCCTCGTCTTCCTCATCACCTTCATTCCCATGGGAACCCTGGTGGTGACGCTAACGATTAAAAATATCGTGTTGGGTCTCGGAGTGTCATCGGCCATCGGATTGATATCCGGTATCGTACCGGCAGCCCTGGCTGCGCGATTGGATCCTGTACTGGCCATCCGTGCAAACTAGTTCCGTCAAGAAGACAACCCACAATTCATAAAAGCATTTGAATCCCGGGAGGCGAAAACCTTTCGGGATTTTTTTAGGTGCTTTCGCCGGATGCGCAGGCCATACCCGCCTTGAATCCTCCCCAACCTTTTCTATCTTCAAGCCTAGTAACTCATTAACCCTATCCGAATGAAAATATGGTTTACCCTCCTCGTCCTCCTCGGAGGATGTTTGCCGTTATGGGCACAAGACAAAGACAAGAAATGGGACGTGGCCACACCACCCGCCGCCGCCCACACCAAAGAGATCAAGCTCACCACCGACGAAGGCACCTGGCTGAACGTTGACGTGAGCCCCGATGGAAAAGAGATCGTCTTCGATTTGCTGGGCGACATCTACACGCTCCCCATCCAGGGCGGCACCGCCAAAGCCCTGCGCAGCGGCCTGCCCATGGAAGTACAACCCCGCTTTAGCCCCGACGGAAAATTCATCGCCTTCACCAGCGACGCCGGCGGCGGCGACAACATCTGGGTGATGAAACGCGACGGCAGCGATGCACACCAGGTGACCAAAGAAGATTTTCGCCTGCTCAACAACGTGAGTTGGACACCCGATGGCAACTACCTCGTGGCCCGCAAGCACTTCACCTCACAACGCTCGCTGGGCGCCGGCGAAATGTGGATGTATCACATCTCCGGTGGCACAGGCCTCCAATTGACAAAACGCAAGAACGACCAGCAGGACGTGAACGAACCTTCCGTTTCTCCCGATGGCCACTACCTGTATTTCAGCGAAGACATGTACCCCGGGGGATTCTTCCAATACAACAAAGACCCCAACAGCCAGATCTATGTCATCAAGCGCTACGATTTTCAAAAAGGCGAAACGGAAGTGTTAACGGGTGGCCCCGGTGGCGCCGCCCGTCCGCAAGTGTCGCGCGACGGATCGAAGCTGGCCTTCGTGAAGCGCGTGCGCGAGAAATCGGTGCTCTACATCCACGACCTGAAAACAGGAGAGGAGTGGCCCATCTATGACGACCTCAACAAAGATCAACAGGAAGCCTGGGCGATCTATGGCGTATATCCCGGTTTTAGCTGGACACCCAACGACGCCGCGATTGTGATCTGGTCAAAAGGAAAGATCAAAAGCATCGACGTTGCGTCTCAAAAAGTGAGCGACATCCCTTTCCATGTGGAGGCCACCTTAAAGATCTCAGAAGCCTTGCATTTCAAGAACGCCGCCTTCGCGGATGAATTTACAAGCAAGGCCATCCGCCATGCTGTGACCTCGCCCGACGGGAAAACGTTGCTCTTCAATGCCGTGGGATACCTCTGGCGCAAAGAGCTCCCCAACGGCACGCCCCAACGCCTCACGGCCTCCAAAGATCTTGAGTTTGAACCCGCCTTCTCAGCAAACGGCAACGACATTGCCTACGTGACCTGGGGCGACGAAACATCGGGCGCCATCTACACACTGAACCTGAAAACAAAAGGTGCCGCGCCAAAAAAAGTTACCACTGAAAAGGGGATCTACCGCACGCCCGCTTTCTCGCCCGATGGCAGCAAGCTTGTTTTTGCCAAAGAAGAAGGCAACGATCACCAAGGCTACACCTTCACAAAAAATCCAGGCCTCTATTGGATGCCCGTGGCAGGAGGGGAGATGAAACGGATCGTGTCGCAAGGAGAATACCCCCAGTTCAACGCCAACGGTACGCGCATCTTCTACCAGACCGGCGGCTATCTTTTTGGTGACCTCACCAAAACACTGAAGAGCGTTCGCCTCGATGGAGGCGACGAGCGCACGCTGGTCACATCCAAATATGCCAACCGCCTCGTGCCCAGTCCCGACGAAAAATGGATAGCCTTCACGCAACTCCACAAAGCATTCGTGGCCGCCATGCCGGCCGTTGGTCAAACGATCGACCTTGACTCTAAATCAACCGGCTTTCCCGTCACCCAGCTTTCCCGCGACGCCGGCATCAGCCTGCACTGGTCGCGCGACAGCAAAAAAGTTTTCTGGACACTCGGCGAAGAATACTTTGGCAACGACCTGAACAAACGCTTCAAATTCCTGGCCGGTGCACCCGACACCTTGCCACCGGTCGACACCACCGGCATCAAGATCGGTCTCAAAATAAAATCGAATACGCCCGACGGCCGCGTGGCCTTCACCGGCGCCCGCCTCATTACCATGGAAGGCGACGCTGTGATTGAAGACGGCACCATCATCATCAATAAAAACAAGATCGAAGCCCTCGGCAAGACCGGCGAAGTCACCATACCCGCCGGGGCGAAAGTGATCGATGCCAAAGGCAAGACCATCATGCCCGGCATCATCGACGTGCACGCCCATCTTGGCAACTTCCGCTATGGCCTCAGCCCGCAACAGCAATGGGAGTATTTTGCCAACCTGGCCTATGGTGTGACCACGGCGCACGACCCATCGTCCAACACGGAAATGATCTTCAGCCAAAGCGAAATGATCAAAGCCGGCAACATGATGGGCCCGCGCGTGTTTTCCACGGGCGTGATCCTCTACGGCGCCGATGGCGACTTCAAAGCCGTGGTGAACAGCCTCGACGACGCCCGCAGTGCCATCCGCAGGACCAAGGCCTTTGGTGCATTTTCGGTGAAAAGCTATAACCAACCCCGCCGCGAACAGCGCCAGCAGATCATCCAGGCGTCGCGCGAGTTGGGCATCGAAGTGGTTCCCGAGGGAGGATCTACTTTCTATCACAACATCAGCATGATCATGGACGGCCACACGGGCATCGAACACAACATTCCCGTGGCGCCGCTCTACAACGATGTGATCACGCTTTGGAAAAACAGCCAGACCGGCTACACGCCCACGCTCATCGTGAACTATGCCGGCCTCACCGGGGAATATTATTTCTACCAAAACAACAACGTGTGGGAAAACACCAAGCTGCTCACTTTCACGCCGCGCGGCATCATCGATGCACGGTCGCGTCACCGCACCATGGTACCGCCCAAGGAATATGAGAACGGCCACATGCTCACGTCGCGCGCCTGCAAGACCCTGAGCGATGCTGGTGTGAAGATCAATCTCGGCGCACACGGCCAGTTGCAAGGCATGGGTGCGCATTGGGAATTGTGGATGTTGGTGCAAGGCGGTATGAAACCCCTGGAGGCATTGCATTCCGCCACCATCAACGGCGCCGCCTACCTGGGCATGGACGACCAGATCGGCTCCCTCAAAGCCGGCAAGCTCGCCGACCTCATCGTGCTGGACAAAAATCCCCTAGACGACATCGCGAACTCAAACACACTGGTGTACACCGTCATCAACGGCCGTGTCTATGATGCCAACACCCTGAACGAAACCGGCAACTACACCACGCCGCGAAAGAAGTTCTATTGGGAACAAAACAAATACAGCCAGAATTTCCCCTGGCATGAAGAAACGCACAGCTTCCAGTCGTTGCACTGCAGCTGTCAGACCAAGCACTAAAATTCAAAGTCAACAAAAAAACCTCCCGGGATTCCCTGGAGGTTTTTTTTTTTTGGATAGTATAAGAATTATTGCTTCACTTCCT
>CBIHQM010000466.1:0-5386 GCA_966211885.1 uncultured Chryseolinea sp. | reverse complement strand
AGTTTGGTCCACAAAAAAGCGAACGTTGATCAGCTTTAGGATGGGCGTAAAAAGGAAGAGGCTTTCAAAACCGTCTGTTCTGAAAGCCTCTTAGGCTTGTTTTCCGAATGAGGCGGATAACGCCACTTCAAATACGATTAGAGTCTTGCCAATGGTGTGCCGGATTTCTTAACCTACGCGAAATACTCACGAACGCGAGCTTGCTTCGGCCATGAAGCGCTCATATTCGCGTTGAATGGCCATCCATACTTGGACGCGATCAAAATGCGTAGCCACATAGTCGCGGGCGCGGAGGGAAAAGGTGCTGCGCTTCTCCCCATCCTGCATCAATGTTTCCATGGCTGTGGCCAGGGCGGTGCTGTTCTTCGGGGGCACGATGAGACCGGTTTCACCCTCCTGAATGATTTCGTTGCAACCGTTGATGTCAGACACCACACAGGGCACCCCGAGCAAACATGCCTGCATCACTACGTTGGGGAATCCCTCGCGGTAGCTGGGAAACACAAATACATCCGAAGCCATGATCCAGGGGCGCACGTCGCGTTGAAAGCCCGCCAGGATCACGGACTTGTCCTGCTGCACGAACGTGAGGACTTCCGGAGGCAGCGGATCCAAGTCCTGCTCGAATGGACCAACCAAAACCAGGAACAGCCGTGACACCTTGCCCGCTGGGGCCTGCTTTGCCTTTAGCATTTTAAAGGCCTCCACCAACTCCACAATGCCCTTGTCGCGCACGATCCTCCCCACAAAGGAAAAGACCACGTCGCCGGTTTCAATGCCTTGCTGCTGCCGCCAGGTGCGTGCCTGCTCCTCCAGGGCGGGTGTTCGCTGGAAGAATGAGGTGTCGATGCCATTGCTGCTGCCCTTGCCGATGATGGAAACTTTTTGTGGCGTGGTGTTCAAGGAATCCAGCATGAACGCCTTCAGACCCGTTGAATTGGGATAGACGTGGTTGGCGCAAGCGTAGGTGATCTTCTCGGTGATCTCCAGCACTTTTCGCTTCACACCCGTGGCTTCCATGAGGGGAAGACCGGCCACGGTATGCATGCGAACGTCCACCCCACACCAACGCGCCGCCATCATGCCGAGCAAACCGGCCTTGGGCGTATGGGTGTGTACGATGTCGGGCTTGATCCGTTTGATGAGGCGAATGAGCTTCGCCAGGCAAGCCAGGTCCTGGAGGGGTGTTATTTTCCGGGTGAAGGGCAAGATCAGGTGCGGCACCCCCTCCTTCTCCACTTCGGGGATCTCGGGGCCGTCGGCGCTGAGCGTGTAGACGTCATAGCCTTGCTCCTTCATGTAGCGGAACTGGCCCTTCAACAAGAGGTGCAATGAAATGGGGACCGTGGTGATGCGAAGCAGGACTGGCCTTTTGTTATTCATGTTGCGACAGGATAAGGTCCGCGGTCTCGCCCATGGACAGGCTGGTCATGCCATGGCGCTCGCGGCAGACCGCAAAAGTATCGAGAATGCGCTTCAAGCCTTCCATGCTTTGCGCGGGATAATTTCCAAAGTTGTGCGGGTGCCACCACAGGTGATACACCAGTTGTTGTTGCGCGGCGCGTTCCATCTCGGCCTGGATGCGCGCGATCTTCATGGCATTGAGAAACAATTCCTTTGGCCGGTACGGGCGCAGCAACCGGCTGGCGGGGATACACAACGGCAGGCCTGGTGTCCGTTCCACGCTCGCCAAGGGATAGGTGTTGGCCTTTCCCACCGGCAAATAAGCATCCAACCCTCGGTTCAGGCGCTTCCACATCGACTCGCCCTGGGTGCTTTGAATATTCCAGAACCAGTCGCGGGGGTTATCGCGCACGGCGACGAAGCCTTGTTGGTGGCAGGCTTTCAAATATTCTTCATTGAACTGGTTGCGGGGGAATACGAGCGAACGCAGCTTGGCGCCATGGACCGCGGCCGACTGTTGTGCCGCACCGAGATCGGCCTTGAATTGCTCTACAGTCTGTCCAGCTTCGTTGCAATAGTAGTGCGCAAAAGTATGCGAAGCCAACTCTTGCCCGGCGGTTTGCTGGATGCGGTTCACCAGGCTGCCGGCAAAATGGAAGGGATCCGCTTCTTCGTCTGTGCCGATGCCTTTTGTTTTGATGTACTGATAGGCCGACAATTCCGGCAGGGCATACGTGGGTTTTAGCGCGGGTATATTTTTTTCCAGCGAGGGTTTGTCCGCATGAAACAGCATGCCCACGGTCGCCCAGGTGACATGCACATCGTGTTGCTGAAAAAGGTCCAGCATCTCGGGGATGACTTTGCGCGTGTTGAGAAAATACGTACGATAGTTTTCCAGCGGCCATTTTTCGAAGCCACCCCAGTGGAGTTCGAAGTCGAGGGAGATGATGAAGGTGCCTTGCTTCAATTGCATAAGACGGCCATTCGGTCAAGGTGAAAAAGTAAGGTCATGGCACAGGACTCGCCCGAACCGGCATGTTTGCTCTTCGGACTTCTCAGAAATTTCATGCTCAAATATACCGGAAAAATGCAACGCCAAAACGTAGCCAAGAGCCATAAAACGACAATTTCATCCGGATATAGAGGACGCGGAATTTCCGAGTTGGCGGCAACCGTATTTTCTATTCCATGCCACTCCGCAAATGTCATTTCCACACGAAATATTCATAATTTGGTTCCAAAAGGCTCGTATCTTTGGGCGGATTTTAAAAATATCCACAGTATAGCTTTACCGGATCTTCATGCTTTTCAATTCCCAGTCGTTTTTACTATTCTTTCCCCTTGTTACGCTATTGTACTATTTCCTGCCCCACAGACTCCGGTGGTTGCTCCTGCTGGTGGCCAGTTGCGTATTTTACATGTTCTTTATTCCCTATTACATTCTCATACTTTTCATCACGATCCTCATCGACTATTTTGCGGGCATCTGGATTGAACAGTCGACCGGGAAAGCCCGGGAGCGATATCTTTGGCTTAGCATCGTGAGCACCTGCCTGGTCCTCTTCGTTTTTAAATATTACAATTTTTTCATTGACAATTTTAACGGGGTAGCCACCTTTCTGCATTGGAACTACTCCCTCGAGGCCCTCAAAATAATTCTGCCGATCGGTCTCTCCTTCCATACATTTCAAAGCCTCAGCTATGTGATCGAGGTCTATCGCGGACATCAGAAAGCAGAACGTGACTTTGGGATTTACAGTTTATACGTCATGTATTATCCCCAATTGGTGGCAGGGCCGATTGAACGACCTCAGAACTTGCTCCATCAATTTAAACAAGAGCATGTCTTCAAGTTCCAGAATTTTTATCGGGGCTTGCGCCTCATGCTATACGGCTTTTTTATGAAGCTGGTCGTGGCCGATAGATTGTCCATCTATGTGGACGCTGTTTATAACCATGCTGATCATCACAGTGGGACCAGCCTCGCCCTCGCCACCTTTTTCTTTGCCTTTCAGATCTATTGTGACTTTGCAGGATACTCCTCCATCGCGATCGGCGCGTCGCGCATGATGGGCATCGGATTGATGACAAATTTCAGAAGACCTTATCTATCGTCCAGTATATCCGAATTTTGGAAACGCTGGCACATATCGCTCTCTACGTGGTTTAAAGATTATGTTTACATCACCTTGGGTGGGAACCGTGTTAAGAGCGTGCCGCGCCGGTATCTTAACTTGTTGATCACGTTCCTGATCAGTGGCTTCTGGCATGGTGCCAATTGGACCTATGTGATCTGGGGAGGACTGAACGGCACCTACCTGATCGTGGAAAGCGCTTTGCGGCCAACGGCCCTGGGGCGCTTGACCCAGCGGGCCAGTAAAGTGCTTAAGGTAATTTATGTATTTGTGCTGATCGGATTTTCGTGGATATTCTTTCGAAGCAAGTCGCTGACGGAGGCGACGATGATCATCGGGAAAATCCTTTCTTTGAAGGGAAAGTTATTCGTCCCCCCCGATCCGGAAATCCTGATCTATTGTCTTCTGGCGATTTTCTTTATTTCGATGATTGAGGTTTCTTATGAGTTGATTTACAGGCGGAGAAAATTGAGAAGGTTTTATCCGATTGTCAATTACAGCTTCATGCTTTTTTTGATTCTTTGCATTGCCTTGTTCGGCGTATTTAACGGGGGTCAGTTCATTTATTTTCAGTTTTAAAAAATGAATACGGAATTTAAAAAGTTGGGTATTTTTCTAGGCAAGGTCATTTTCATTCTCGTCCTGGCCGACTGGGGTCTGGGGTTTATCATGGAACGACTATACGACCGGATGCACGGAGGAGAAAAAGCGAGGGCCAACTACTTTATCAAAAAAGACACTTCAAACCTTGTTATCTTCGGCTCGTCAAGGGCGTTATACCACTATCAATCCGATATTATCGGCGATTCGCTGCACACGACCGCCTACAATGCAGGGCGTTCCAACCAGTCGATTCTTTATCACCTCGCCCTTTTGAAAACGATTCTTAAACGGCATACTCCTGAGACCATCATCCTCGATATCAACGAAGATGAACTTGCCGCTGAAATGAAAAAGTATGATGTATTGAGTGCCCTTCTTCCCTACTGTCGTTACGACGCCGACATCCGCGACGTCTATCTCCACGCCAATCCGGACTATCGTTATTGGTCATGGTCGCATACGCTGCCTTACAATTCATCGCTGTTCTCTATCCTGTACCGGGGTTTTACCGAAGGCAAGGACAAGGATGTCCACGGCTACCTTGCACATGACGGTTTGTACAAGGGTTCGTGGGAAACCATCAACAATTGCCAGACGGCGTTGACGATCGACCCTTTACTGCAAGACGCCTTTGAAGAATTCATCACCCTCTGTCAATCGCATCATATCAAGTTGTTTATTGCCGTTTCTCCCCGTTATGTGCGCTATGCATGCCCCCGGGCGGAGTTCAAAGCAGCAGAAGAAATTGCTGCGAAGCACGGTCTTCACATTCATAGCTTTGCGGAAACTGAAACACGGCCGCAATACTTCAGCGATCCCACCCATCTCAATGGCACGGGCTCGGTTGAATTCTCAAAGATCGTGGCGACGGCAGTTAAGATTGACCACCCTTAATACCGTGCTCAATTGGGCAAAGAACTCCGGTTAATTTTCTTTTTTATATTTTGCAGGCAAGCCGACATATAATCCAGGCTCACTTATGCCGTCTATCACCACGGCACCGCCACCCGTTCGGACACCGCTCGCAATGGTAACATTGTCGATCACTACGGTGCCTATTCCCAGGTTAACGGATGACCCAATCTTTACGAAGCCGGCAACGCGGACGCCCGGTCCAAAAAATGAATTTTCCCCCACCTCCGAATCATGAGCGATGACACACCCTGCGTTGATCAAAACATTGTCATTCAGCACCACATTCATGTCTAGCACACATCCGGGAAATATAAAAACACCTTCTCCCA
>CBIHQM010000465.1:0-5394 GCA_966211885.1 uncultured Chryseolinea sp. | reverse complement strand
AGTTACTGTTCATTCCGTTCAGGCCCAACAAGAACCGTTGTTCGAATTAGTGCCACCCGCACGCAGCGGTGTGGCGTTTAAGAATATCATCAAAGAAACTGCCCGCAGCAATGCCCTCACCTATGAAAACATCTACAATGGCGGTGGCGTTGCCATTGGTGATATTAACAACGATGGATTGGATGATCTATACCTGATCGCCAATTCCGGCAGCAACAAGCTGTATCTCAATCTTGGCAATTTTAAATTTAAGGACATCACATCGTCAGCCGGCGTTACGGCCAGCACCGGTTGGAAAACCGGCGTCAGCATGGTCGATATTAACGCCGATGGCTTGCTGGATATTTATGTGTGTCGCTCCGGCAAAGAGAATATTGAAGATCGAAGAAATCATTTCTTTATCAATCAAGGCAATCTGACCTTCATAGACAAAGCTAAGGAAATGAATCTGGACGATCCTTCGTATTCCACGCAAGCGGCATTTTTTGATTATGACAAGGACGGAGACCTGGATGCCTTTTTGCTGGCTACGAACGTCAAGGTTATCCGTGACCTTGAGTTTAAAAGCGCAAGGACTACCGTGCATCCCTATGCAGGGGATAAGTTATTCAGGAATGATGATGGCCACTTCACGGATGTGACGACGCAGGCCGGCATTTTATCAAACGCATTGGGTTTCGGACTCGGCGTCGCCGTGTCGGATATCAACAAAGATGGCTGGCCGGACCTGTATGTTTCAAACGACTACATCGAACCCGACTATCTCTATATCAACAAAGGAGACGGAACATTTGCAGACAAGCTACCCGAATACTTACGACACATTTCCCATTTCTCCATGGGAGTCGATGTAAGCGATATCAACAATGATGCATGGCCGGATATCTATACGCTGGATATGTTGCCGGAGGACAATTACCGGCAGAAGTTGCTTTATGGCCCCGATAATTATGAACACTATGCATTGTCGGTGAAGGAAGGTTTTTATCATCAGTACATGCGCAACATGCTTCATTTGAGCAATGGCAATGGAACCTTCAGCGAGATTGGCCAGTTCGCGGGGATTTCCAACACCGATTGGAGTTGGGCGCCACTGTTTGCAGACTATGACAACGACGGTTGGAAAGACCTCTTTGTTACCAATGGATACTTTCGCGATTATACGCAGCGCGATTTTCTGAAGTACAAGGGTGATTATTATTTCAAGAAAGCAGTTGCGGGAGAAAAACCCGATACATTGGAGTTGGCCAGCATGATGAGTTCCACGCCGCTGCATAACTACATGTTTAAGAACAACGGCGATCTGACGTTTTCGGATCAAAGTTTTGCTTGGGGTTTTGAAAAGAAATCCTTCTCGAACGGTGCAGCCTTTGGCGACCTCGACAATGATGGAGACCTGGACCTGGTGGTGAACAATCAAAACGAAGCTGCCTTCTTGTACAAGAGTGTGTTGCGGGAGAAAAACCCAACCTCATCCTTCCTGAAGATCAAGCTCAAGGGTGCCAATGGAAATACGTTCGGAGTAGGAAGTAAGGTTTATGTGTACGCTGGCAAGAGCAGTCAGTATTTTGAACAGTCGCCTGTGCGCGGGTATCAGTCGAGCGTTGCCACAACACTGCATGTTGGTCTTGGGAATGAAAAGAAAATTGATTCTGTGCGAGTGGAGTGGCCGTCGGGAAGGGTGAGTTTGCTCAATGCTGTAGCGGTCGATAAGGTATTGACAGTCGTGGAAAATAACGGTGTCAAACAGCAGGCGGTCGCCGAAAAATTGAATGCAGTTTTTACAAGGTCGGAACCACTGGTTTCCTATACACACCAACAGTTTCCGATAAACGATTTTAAAAGACAGCCTTTGTTATCGACCATGCCGTCAATCTGTGGACCGGCCATGGCGACGGCCGACATCAATGGCGATGGGTTGGTGGATGTTTTTGTGAGCGGATCCGAGTTGCTGCCGGGGAAACTATTTGTCCAAAACAAAGAAGGCCGGTTCCACGAATCCCTTTCATTTCCGTCTTCACAAGATGACGCGCACACGGAAGTGGACGCAATTTTCTTTGACGCCGACAACGATAACGACCAAGATCTGTACGTTGTGAGCGGAGGTTTTCATGACTATAACGCAAGCGATCCCATCCTCCAGGACAGGATCTACTTCAACGACGGCCAAGGTAATTTCACGCGACGCCCCGACGCGTTGCCTGCCATACATACTTCGAAGTCGTGTGCCCGGGCAGCCGATTTTGATTTGGATGGCGATGTCGACCTTTTTCTTGGAGGACGTATTGTGCCGGGAAGGTATCCGGTGGCACCTCAAAGCTATTTATTGCTGAACGACGGACATGGACATTTTAGCAAAATGGATGATGCCGCGCTTTCCTCCATCGCGAAGGCCGGCATGATCACGGATGCTTTATGGTTAGACCTCAACAACGACCGGTATCCCGATCTGATCACGGTGGGTGAGTTTATGTCGGTGAAAGTGTTTTTGAACAAAGCGGGGAGAAGTCTTGAAGAGGATGCTGGCGCATTTGTAGATGGCCCCCAGATGGGTCTCTGGAGCAAACTCGCAGCGGGTGATTTTGACCACGACGGCGATGTCGATTTGATCGCGGGAAACCACGGTCTCAATTCACAGTTCAGGGCTTCCGATTCGGAGATGCTGGAATTGACCTACGCCGATTTTGATAAAAATGGTTCAATCGATCCGATCCTCACCAATTTTATTCAACATCAATCTTATCCTGTTGCCGGACGCGATGAACTGCTGGATCAGGTCTACAGCCTGAGAAAGAAATTCACATCCTACGAAAGCTATGCTCACGCGCAACTCGGAATGCTCTTTTCTGAAGCAGCGATCGGACAGGCTACCGTGCTTCGGGTCAATGAACTTCGCACCGTGCTCCTGGAAAATGTGAATGGAAGATTTGTAAAACATGCTTTGCCGGCACAAGCGCAGTTCGCACCGATAGGCGCGATTGAAGTGTTGGATTATAACGATGATGGAAAGCTTGACCTATTGCTCGGAGGCAATGAAAGCGCGATGCGCATTCGGTTAGGAGCCATTGATGCAAACTACGGCCAGCTATTTCAGGGAGACGGGCAAAATCATTTCAACTATATTCCTCAGAAGCTTTCCGGTCTTTCACTAACCGGCGATGTGAAGTCGCTAAAGTGGATCACTGTGAACGGCCAGAAATATCTCTTGGCCGGTATCAATAACAAGGAAATGATAACCTATAAAAAGACAAATTAGGATGAGAGCCTGGTGCATGTTTGTGTTGATCTGTTGCGTTGGCGCCGTTGGGGCAAAGGAGAAATCAGCGCCGGCCAGTGACTTTGTGAAATATGCTTTTTCGCTGTCGGAGGTAATGTTACACGACGTGGTGAATCCGCCTGCGGCAAGCCGGTTCTATGCCTATTGCATGCTGGGGGCCTATCAGGCGTTGAACCAGGTTGAGCGGGAGCCCTTTGATCTTCCCTCCAGGTTTAAAATTCGTCTGGACTTTTCCAGCGTTTCCATTCCATCCTGTGTGTCCAAAGATTTTGTTGCGGCCTATGCGATGCTTGAAGTCGGCCGCCAATTGATGCCTTCGGGTTATCTCCTGGAACAAACACAAGCGACCTTGCTTCAGGATTTCAGGAAGAAGTATCATTTTTCTGCAAAATGCCTGGAGGAAAATGTAGCCTTCGCCACAGCTGTTGCAGCCCAGGTAGTGGACTATTCAAGGACAGACGGCTACTCGAAATTGAGTACGCTGAAGCGGTATAGCCCTGTCGTGGAGGACGGCCATTGGTATCCCACACCTCCGGAATACATGGCTGCCGTGGAGCCGCATTGGCAAACGATTCGTCCTTTTTTCCTGGACTCCGCCCAGCAGATCATCTCACGCAACGCCGCGGAGTTCTCGACCGACAAAAATTCACCTTTTGGAAAACTGACCTATGAGGTCTATGAGATCTCCAAAAATATGTCGGCCGAACAACGGGCGATCGCTGGCTTTTGGGATTGCAATCCTTTTGCTGTTCAGTATTCCGGCCACGCGGCGATAGGGATCAAAAAGATCTCACCCGGTGGGCATTGGATGGGCATTACAGGCATTGCCTGTGTCACTTCTTCGGCATCGATCGAAAAGACGGTCCTGGCACACACGCTCGTCGCCCTCACGCTGCATGACGCCTTTATCAGCTGTTGGCATGTAAAATATCAAAGCGATCGCGTGCGCCCCGAAACGGTGATCAACAAAACCATCGACCCAAGTTGGAGACCGTTATTGCAAACGCCGCCATTCCCCGAAAACACCAGTGGCCACAGCGTGATCTCCGCCGCCTCTGCTTCCGTGCTCACCTTCCTGTTTGGCGACAACTTTAAGTTTACCGATACCAGTGAAGCCTATTTTGGATTGCCAGCCCGGAATTTTGGATCCTTCCGCCAGGCCGCAGCCGAAGCGGGTATTTCGAGGTTGTATGGTGGAATTCATTTCAGGGATTCAATTGAGAATGGACAAGAGCAGGGAGAGGGCGTTGGGCAGGCGATCATTCAGAAGATCCAAGGGGTTGGTAGACCTTGATGCAAATAAGAGGGTTTTGATGCCATTAGTGTCTAAATTGAACCTTTCTAATGATGTCCACTAATTCCCTTAAAAGTGTCCCACGTAAAATTCGATTCGGCTGTCAAACAGAATCCCGCGCAGGAGAAAATCGTGAATGCCAAGGTCGAGAAATTCTCCGATGCAGTCACCCTCATCCTTCGCGCGGAAGCTGCCACGAAAATGAAGAAGCTTGTATACGTTTTCATAAATGTCCGTCAACTGACGCCGACAGCGTTTAGCTATACCATCGACGATACCAGGGATAAGATCTCCTCCAGTGCCCACGCGTCTATTAAAATGAAATTCGAAGAGATATTTAATACCTGACTACGAAATGATGCCCGTGGGTTTATTCAGAAAGAGACTATCTCAAAAAGGTAGTCTCTTGTATTTGTAACCCCAGGCTTTAGCCTGGGGTTATCGGTGCCACAAAAAAAGGTGCCAGAGGAAAGCCGGATCGATCTTCGCGCTTCATGGCACCGACTGCACACGCTACCTCTGGCTCGACGCCGCAAGCCCCTTCATCTAGCGTGACGCATCCTTGAGTGGGGCGACCTGGTGGCACCTCGAGCCAGAGGTAGTGAAGGTGTGCCATGAGCGTTCGTGCTACGGGCTTTAGGCCTGGTCTATGCACACACCTTTCGAAGAGAAAGAGCATAAATGAATAACCCCGGACTTCAGTCCGGGGTACTAAGCCATGTCCAATCACGGGCTTTAGCCCTGACAACGCCGAGGATTGGGCTGACGGTGATACATACAGAGGGAAAAGTCAGGGCTAAAGCCCGTCAGAAAATAGGTGTCT
>CBIHQM010000464.1:0-5396 GCA_966211885.1 uncultured Chryseolinea sp. | reverse complement strand
CACATACATTCCTACTTCCGGTTTTTTGCCCGTGCTATAGGTGATAAACTTTTCGAGTGCTTCGTTGAACATCACGATCCGTCCCTCATAATCCAGCAACAAGATCTCCTCCAGGGTGTTGCTGAAAATAATTTGGAGGTTTTCCTTGTATTGCCGGATGGCTTGCTCCTGTTGTTTTTTGAGTGTTGCATCCATGGCCACTCCTTCGCGGCGCAGGGCCTTTCCATACTCATCACGCAACAGGCGGTTTCGCACGTCGAGCCACCGGATGTTGCCATCCTTGTCGCGGATGCGGTAGGAAACCTCCGAGGTGGGATTGATCTCTAGTTCCTTTATCGACGCTTCACGAAGGGGGCGGTCTTCCGGGATCACCCACTGGGTAAAACTCCTGCCGTTGTTTTGCAGCAGTTCATCTCCCTTCACGCCCAGGATCTGCTCGATGGTGCGGCTCATGAAATGCTTTCGCTTATCGGTGAGGTCGATGGACCACACCATCACGTCCATGGCGTCGAGTGTGCGATTCAGTTGCTCATCTTTTTGCTGCAGGATGATCTCTGCTTGTTCGCGAATGGTTTCGGATGCCAGGCTCAGTTGGTCATTCAGCGACGTCAGTTCTTCGTTTGCAGCGGTCACCTCCTCCAGGGTAGCCGAGAGTTCTTCATTGGAAGCACTCAACTCCTCGTTCAGGGTGCCGATCTCGTTGTTCTTTTCTTTCAGATCCAGGTTTAGTTCGCGGAGCTCCCCTTCCGCAGCAAAGCGTTGTTCGTCGCGCGTGTTGATCATCTTCACGCACAGCCAGGTGACGCACGTTAAAAAGAAAGTGATGCTGGACACCAGGATGGCCACGCCGAACTCCGTAGAGAAATGGTAACGCGCTTGTGCCCACAGGCGAATGTAGCCTATCAACATGGGCAGCAGGAAGATGGTGGGCAGCAGCGTTCGGGCAAGCACGCCACCGGGTCCTCTGCGGTTTACTTCCTTCATGAAACCTTCATCCGGGCGAAGCATGAGCCACGCGAGCGAGGTTAACAAGAAGCATGCGGCCGTGTGAATGGCCATGGGGCTGAAGGGAAGGTCACCATAAAATTCGGGCACGCTAAAAACATAGCCCAATACCGAGAACCACGCCGTCAGCCCAATCCAACCCGCCGCCGCCTGGGTCACATAGGGATTCCGAATGGTCCGGAACGGCATCAGCAGGATGCCCAACGCCATAAAATTGAGACCCGATGCCAGGGCCATGCGCTCGGAACCTTTTTCTAAAAACTCGCTTTGAAGCTGGCTTGAAAATAAGAGTGTATCCACTGGCACGATGCTCGTCGACAGGTCAGACAACAAGCGCCAACCTCCAACAAGAAAACAAAATGCGGCCAAGCCATAGGCCACCACCCGGTCGGCTTTCCGGGACGATTGAACAAGCCACAGGGCTGTATTGGCGCATAAAAAGCAGAGGGCTGTCATGGGGTTCATGGCAGCCAGTCCGGCCATTGGTCGCTTAAAAATTTCAACGTCAAATTGCCATCCCACCAACACCAACAGGGCCAATAGAAGGCATGTTCCTGAAAAATAGTGCGACCATCTCTTCACGTTCTGAGACAGTACCATAACTTAAATCGGGTATATCAGCTATCTAGGTTCTATTATTGTATCTCTAACCGCAATCGACTACGATAAGTTAAGGGTTTTCGGGGATTTATAAAAAACAAACGCATTCCAACCTCTATTGACCATCCTAACCCCGCATGGCCGGCGTATATCGCCGTCGTTTCTGGCGATCACACGCCTTCAAAAGATCCAACCTTTTACACCTTCGACGGCCTTTTTTTCAATCCCCGATCTTTTGCACTACCTTTGCTGCATCAGTCTGTTCTTTGCATTTTAAACATCATCGCCGTTGCTGGTTTCCCGTACGCGGGAATTAATAAGGAATCGTGTGTAAATCACGAGCTGTCGCGCAACTGTAATCCCGCCTTCGTGAACGTGAAGGTCAGCGCTTGTTCAAGTATGCCATTGTCTGCCATCCGGTGGGCGAGAAGGCGAACAAGGGTCGGGAAAGCCAGGAGACTTGCCTGTAACGCATTGACTTTGCTTTCGCGCACTGAAGCATTTTGTCAGGCATTGAATCCTCCTCAGCCCCTTTCGTGAAGGCGGTTGTGTCTGTATTTATTCCTGTAGATCTTTTCATTTCGCACAAGCATCCGTTTAGCTGCCGAAGGGCTTGCTGGTTTAACTATTTGTTCAACCTTAAAAAAGCAAACTCATGCTTACCAACAATCTTGGCTACCCGCGCATTGGTAGCCAGCGCGAACTGAAGAAGGCTTGCGAGCTCTACTGGGCCGGCAAGACCACATTGAAAAACCTCTACCAGGTAGGTCGCAATTTGCGGCAGGAAAACTGGCAACTGCAACGGGACTCTGGCATCGACATCATTCCCTCCAACGATTTTTCGTTCTACGACCAGGTGCTCGACATGTCGCTTACCGTAAGCGCCATTCCTGAACGCTATCACGAAGTGATCCTGAACAAAAACAACGCGGAGTTAGACCTCTACTTCGCCATGGCGCGCGGGTTCCAAAAGGATGGCCTCGACATCACCGCGATGGAAATGACCAAGTGGTTCGACACCAACTATCACTACATCGTTCCTGAATTCCACAAGGACCAACCGTTCAAGCTCTTCTCCACAAAAGTGATCGACGAATTTTATGAAGCGCGCCAACTGGGCATTCTCACCAAGCCCGTATTGATCGGCCCCGTTTCATACTTGCTCCTGGGCAAAGAAAAGGAAGCCGGCTTCGACCGGATCGACCTCATCCGGAACCTGCTGCCCGTATACATCGAGTTGCTAACGCGACTGGACAAGCTGGATGTGCAGTGGGTCCAATTCGACGAACCCTTCCTGTCGTTGGACCTCACCGAAAAAGAGAAGAAAGCGTTTGTCTATGCCTATGGCGAGATCCGGAAAGAGTTCCCTGCCTTGAAAACCATCGTGGCCACTTATTTCGAAGGACTGCGCGACAATGTGACCCTCGCCACATCCCTTCCCGTTTGCGCCCTGCACCTCGACTTGGTGCGCGCCCCGGAACAACTGGACGCCGTATTGAATCACGTTCCCGACAAGATGACCCTTTCGCTGGGCGTTGTGGACGGCCGCAACATCTGGATCAACGACTTTGCCAAATCGCTCGCGCTCATCGAAAAAGCAACGGCCCGGCTATCGCCTGACCGCGTCATGATCGCGCCCTCAAGTTCATTGCTGCATTCTCCCTGCGACCTGGTGCTGGAAATCAACGACAAGGTGTTGCTGCCAGAGATCAAAAGCTGGATGGCCTTCGCCCGGCAAAAACTGCACGAGGTGTCCATCCTAAAGCAACTGGCAACCCTCGGCAAGGGCTCCTCCCAGACCTTCGCCGACAATCAACGCAAAATTGACAACCGAAAAACGTCCACGCTCATTCACAATCCCTCGGTAAAAGCCAAGGTGGCTGCCATCACGGACGCTGACGCACAACGGGCCCATCCTTTTGCCACCCGCAAAAAGAAACAACAAGCCGCCTTGAACTTGCCCCTCTTTCCCACCACCACCATTGGTTCGTTTCCCCAAACCACCGAGGTCCGAAACTGGCGTGCACAATGGAAGAAAGGCGAGTTGACCCAAGACGAATACGATGCCCTGCTGCGCACGGCCACACAGGACGCCATCCGCTGGCAAAACGAGATCGGCCTCGATGTGCTGGTGCACGGCGAATTCGAACGCAACGACATGGTGGAATATTTCGGCGAGCAACTGGCAGGCTATGTGTTTTCGAAGAACGGCTGGGTGCAAAGCTATGGCTCGCGTTGTGTGAAGCCGCCCATCATCTTTGGCGACGTGTCGCGGCCCCAACCCATGACCGTGGTGTGGGCCCAATACGCACAATCGCTGAGCAACAAACCCGTGAAAGGTATGCTCACCGGTCCCGTCACTATTTTGCAATGGTCGTTTGTGCGCGATGATCAACCCCGGTCCGAGACTGCGTTTCAAATCGCGTTGGCCATCCGCGAGGAAGTGGTGGACCTCGAGAAGGCCGGTATCCAGGTGATCCAGATCGACGAGCCCGCCATCCGCGAAGGGTTGCCGCTGCGCAAAATCGATTGGCAGACCTATCTGCAGTGGGCCGTGAAGGCGTTCCGCATTTCGGCCAGTGGCGTCCGCGACGAAACGCAGATCCATACGCACATGTGTTATTCCGAATTCAACGACATCATCCAGAACATCGCCGACATGGACGCGGATGTGATCACCATCGAGTGCTCGCGATCGCAGATGGAGCTGTTGGACGCTTTCGCGGACTTCAACTACCCCAACGAGATCGGACCCGGTGTCTACGACATTCACTCCCCGCGTGTGCCTTCGCGCGAGGAAATGGTGTCGCTCATGCGCAAGGCCAGCGCCGTAGTGCCTGCTGCCCAGCTTTGGGTGAATCCTGATTGCGGGTTGAAGACCCGTCATTGGGACGAAACACGCAAAGCCCTGGTGGAAATGGTGGAAGCCGCCCGCGAGTTGAGAGCCGGCGTGAAAGAATTGAGTGTATAACGTAAAATAAAAAGCAGGCCGGGTTGTACCGGCCTGCCTATTTTTAATGATGACGAAGCACGAAGAAAAACAATGCCCTCGCTGCCGCACGCCTTTCGAATGCAAGGTCGGCTCTATCACTTTATGTCAGTGCAGCACCGTGAAACTGAACGACGACGAACGGCGCTTTCTGCAGGAGCGTTTCGCCGATTGCCTGTGCGCCGACTGCATGAAGGAATTGAAATCGGAGTATCACATCCAGCGTTTTAAACACCGGCTGAAACGTTTGCTCCGGATGACCTGATGCGTGACCGTTACTTCACATTGATCGTGAACGTAACATCCAGGTCGGTTTCCCCGGTGTTGGAATCGGATGTATCCGACTTCAGATCGGGTTGATGTTTTAGCAACACGCGAAAATTGCCACTGGCTGTGGTGGCGCCCGCTGTCCACTGCGTTGTCAGACCGAGTGGGCGGTTATTGGCATCGTGTGAATCTGTGCCGCCGGCATAGTTGAGCGGATCGGTGCGGTTGTCGATGTTGCCGTTTCCTTCCGGGTTAGAAAATACATTGTTCGTCCATGAAAAAAAGAACTGGTGTTCGATGCCTTCGCGACGCACTTCGTCGGTGATATTATATTCCGCGTCTGTCGGTTGGGCCAGTTCATTGATCAGTTGGATGGTGAGCACGTAGCCCTTGTTCAGGGTTAGGTTGATCGGGCCGTCCATGGTGATGTCTTTAGAGCCCTCCCCGTCGGGATCGGTGGCTGTGACCACGACCGCTGCCGTGCCATCCGTTGGCGTGAACGTCAGTGTCGCTTTCGTGATAAACTCCGGCGTGT
>CBIHQM010000463.1:0-5400 GCA_966211885.1 uncultured Chryseolinea sp. | reverse complement strand
ATGTGGATATTGAACACAGGGATTTCTGGTTTTCCTTGTGTTGGGAGTTGGTCTTATTCTTTGACAGGATGGATTTCCTTTGAAGAGGTTTCGGGGCCACGTTTCACCAGGAAGGATGTTGCTACCAGGGAGATGGCTCCGGCAACGATCATGATGAAGGTTTGCCAGCCGTGAAAAATAAACGTGAATGCTACCGCGTCACTTTGTGGAATGGCGTATAAAAAAACAAGGCCTTGCGGCACCAGCACGTGATAAGAACCTGTGCCTCCCGGCAACGGTGCGGCCATGGCAATGGAGCCGATAGCAAACAAACTGAGCACGGCGTGAAAGCCCAACTCACTCGTGGCTGGGAACGCTTTTATGACGGCGTAGCTCATGGCGAAATACAACAACCAGATGAGCACGGAATGAAAAATGAACAACCCCTTGTTCTTCAATTTGAAGACCGATAACATGCCGTCTTTAAAACCATGCCACGTCTTCGTCACCCAGGCATTCACTTTTTTATTTTTCCGGATGAACCAGATGCCTGCACTGCCCAGCACCACCAAGGCGCCCAGCAAGTAAAGCAACACGGTGTATTTTGATTGGTGGTCACCTTGGCCGATGGGCAGCGTTTCGATGAACGCAAATAATTTTTGTGACTCGAGTATAAAAGAAAAAGCAATGAGAATGAGCAAACACAAAACATCCACGATCCTTTCCAGCACCACCGTGCCGAAGGAGATTTCTACCGGGATCTTATCGAGTTTGTAAAGATTGTAGCATCGCGACACTTCGCCGCCGCGGGGAATGACCAGGTTGACGAGGTAGCCTACCATCAAGGAAAAAAAACTGTGGCTCAATTTCGGCGACTCCCCCAGCGGGGTCAGCAACATGCGCCAGCGCTCGGCCCGCACCACGTGACTGGCCATGGCGATGACGGCCATCAGCAACAGCCAGCCCTTGTGGGCGCTGTCCCAGGTATGTTTCAGATAGTCCCATTTGTTCTCGCCTTCGGCCACGTGGAGGCCACGGAGTGAAAACCAGATGAGCAGCGCCGTAGCTGCCAGGATAAACATGTATTGGAGGAACGTCTTGAGGCTGGAAGACACGATTTGGAATTAAAAATTTCCGCTCAAGGTAGTTTATTATCGGGAGTTGGGAAAATAATGGTCGGTTTGAAGGTTTTGGCCTTCTCGAATTTCATGGACGCATAAGAAATAATGATCACGATGTCGCCGACTTGGGCCTTGCGTGCAGCAGGTCCGTTCAGACACACCATGCCCGAGCCTCTTTCGCCTTTGATGACATAGGTTTCCAGGCGCTCGCCATTGTTCACGTTCACCACCGCCACTTTCTCGCCTTCGATCATGTTGGCGGCGTCCATCAGATCTTCATCGATGGTGATGCTGCCTACATAATGCAATTCCGCTTGCGTGATCTTGGCGCGGTGAATTTTCGACTTTAAAACTTCTATTCTCAAGGTGCTTAAAGTTGGTTGTCTCTAAAACTATAATGGCAAAAGAAAAGTTTGTTACGCATTTTCACTTACAAAAACAGGTTGTCGATCAAGCGAATCTCGCCTGCATAGCCGGCAATGCAAAGGATCACTTGTCCCGCGTTTTTAACGTTATCTAAAACCGTTAAGTTTTTGCTGTCGGTAGCCTCGAAATATTCCAGTCGCATGCCCGGTTCCTGGTCGACCATGTTCTGCACACGTTTTTTTACCTCGGCAACGCCCTGGCCGCTGCGAAGGGCTTCGCGGGCGTAGGTTAAAGCTTTATAAAAAATCGTAGCGTGAACCCTTTGGTGCTCCTCCAGCCGCAAATTGCGTGACGACATGGCCAATCCGTCTGCTTCGCGCAGGGTGGGCACGAAGTGGAGTTCCAGGCCGAATTTTAATTCATCCACCAACGTTCTAATGATAGTGCATTGCTGCCAGTCTTTTTGACCGAAATAGGCATGGTGAGGCTCTACGATATTGAACAATTTGGAGACCACGAGGGCTACGCCGCTAAAATGTCCTGGCCGGAATTGACCTTCCATCACTTTGTCAAGATGGCCGAAATCAAATTTAATCCGGGAAGGCTGGTCATACATTTCTTCTGTTTCGGGGCAAAAAACGACATCGCAACCAACTTTTTCCAACAACTCCACATCCTTGTCGAGGGTCCTGGGATATTTCTTCAAATCCTCGGGGTTATTGAACTGGGTGGGGTTGACGAAAATGGTGGCGACGGTGACCGAATTCTGGGTTTTAGAGGCCTCTACCAGCGAAATGTGGCCCTTGTGAAGGGCGCCCAGGGTGGGCACCAGACCAACGGTTTTACCGGCCAGTTTGGCGTCTTTTAGGAATGCTTTGAATGGGGCTATCTGCTTGAAAATCTCCATTTTAGGCCATTTTGGCAAGGGGCGCAAAGATATAGGGAAAACTGAAAATAAGTTGATCAAGGGGGTAATTTTTTGTACTTTTGTGGCTCAATTTTTCATTCTACTTTAAATTCAATCAATATGTCAAAACTTCGAGTTCTTTATGTAGCCAGCGAGATCAACCCGTTTCTGCAAACCTCCGAAGTAGCGGACTTTGTGCGCAAACTTCCACAGGCTATGCAGGAAAAGGGGATGGAGATCAGGATTCTGGTGCCGCGGTTTGGGATTATCAATGAGCGTAAGAACCGGTTACATGAAGTAGTGAGGCTGTCGGGTATCAATATTGCGGTGGGAGACGAAGAAAAGCCGTTGATCATTAAAGTGGCTTCTATTCCGAATGCTAAGCTTCAGGTCTATTTCATCGACAACGAAGATTATTTTCATCGCAAGTCGGTTTTCCACGATAAAGAAAACAACTTCTATGAGGACAACGACGAGCGCGCAATCTTCTTTTGCAAAGGGGTGATCGAAACGGTTCGCAAATTAGGCTGGGCTCCCGATGTCGTGCATTGCAACGACTGGATCACCAGCTTCATTCCGCTGTACCTGAAAACCACTTACAAGAACGACCCGTTGTTCAAAAACGCAAAAACGGTTTTCACCATCTACAATAATTCCTTCTCTCACAAGTTTAAGGGAGACATCATGGACAAAGTGAAGATGATGGACATCGAAGACAACATGCTGGGCAACCTGAAGACCGCCGATTTCGAAGGCTTCATCAAGCTGGGTGTTGAGTTTTCCGATGCGGTGATCGTGGCCGGGGAGAACAAGAAGCTGGAAGGCCTGTTCAAGAAGATCAAAGAAAAGAAAGTTGAAAACTTTGATAACGACGAAAACTCAACCGAATCGTATTATAATCTCTATAATGAACTTATGGGTTAACCGTATAGGGCAACTGACCATATTGGCAGTTGCCCTATTTTTTTTAGCGTGCCAGGAAGACGTCAGTCGCATCGGGTATCCAAATCCAAATTCAAAGCTTAAAGTTTCCTATGTTGAAATACCGATAGCCAGCAGCGTGCTGCTGATGGACTCTATCCGTACGAGCAACTTCACCTATTCCGGTGAAACCAACCGGCTGTTGGTGGGAACCTATAACGACGAAGTTTTTGGAAATATCACGGCTTCGGCATTCACGCAATATCTCCCGGAAACGGGCGACACGCTGAGGGCGTCTGCGGTGCTCGACTCGGTGTCGCTGCGTCTGAGGTATGACTTCTACACCTACGGGACGCCGGATGGATCAGGACAGTCACTTTCCGTTTATGAACTCGACAATCCGCTGGATCCAAAGGAGTACTATGTTAACCGCTCCAACATACCGGCCTCAGCGCTTCTGGGCGCCAGGAGCTATGGCGTGAACAGCACCGACTTCAAGAAATTCGTTACCGATGGTAAGGACACCATCATCACGCTGAATGTTCCGTTGGAGCTCAGTTTTGGACAGCGGATTTTCAATAGTGCACTGGAATACCGCACGCAGTACATCGCTGCCAAAGCGAGTGGCAAAACACCGGGGCAGATTGACACGTTAATTTCAGAGTTAATGTATATTAACCCTGCGAAGTTCACCGAACAATTCAAAGGACTTGCCATCAAGCCAAATAGTGGTGATAAGATCGTGGGGTTTAATCCTGCTTCGAAGGAGTCGCGAATCATTTTACACTATCACGATGCCAAAGACGACAGCCTGACCTTGTCGTTCCCTTTGACCACCGTTTACGGGTTTAACCAGATCAAAACGGATCGCTCCGCTACCGTGCTGGCTGAGGTCAATGACTTTTATAAGGACTACCTGGTGGACAATGATAATCGCTACATTCAATCCGGAACAGGGGTGGTGACCAAGCTGGACTTCAGCAAATTCTACGAGTTTGCCGACACGTTGAAGAACTCCGTGATCCACTCTGCGGAAATGGTGATCGAGAATGTTCAACCGTCGCCCGTCAACCTGCCGCCCGCAGGCCTGTCGTTGCGCATGCTGCTGGACAACAATCATTTGAATAAATTCGATTCTAAAAATGCGCAAGATCAAATCGACTTGCAGTATTTCTCATACTTATCGATCCAGGCAGCCTTTGCCCGCTACGATAATGCCGGCGGTGGTAATCCGCCCATTGTGGAAAACGACAATGCGTTTTTTGCCGCCGGAGATCAGATCGCCTTCTTACCCTATTCCAGCACTAACGCTTCCTACAAGGGATTGTGGACCTTGTTCTTTCAAAGATTGTCAGAGAAAGATAGCCAGAAATCGCGCTTCAAATATTTTGCGCTCTACCCCACGGGTAGCAAGACGCTGAACCGCGCGGTGTTCCCGAAGAATAGCATTAAGTTGAAAGTGTTCTATACTAAATCGACAGCCGTCGCAAACTAAGACCTTATGTGTGGAATTGTTGCTTACATCGGCCATCGTCAGGCCCACGAGATCATCATAAAAGGATTGAAGCGTTTGGAATACCGGGGCTACGACAGTGCCGGCATCGCCTTGTTGAACGGAAGCCTTAGTGTCTACAAAAAGAAAGGCAAGGTTTCGGATCTTGAAAAATTTCTGCAAGACAAACCCCTCAACAGTAACATTGGGATGGGCCACACACGCTGGGCAACCCACGGCGAACCCAACGACCGCAACGCGCACCCGCACTATTCCGCCAGCGGCAAATTGGCGATCATCCACAACGGCATCATCGAAAACTATGGTGCGTTGAAACAGGACCTCATCAACAAAGGCCATACGTTCCTCAGCGACACCGACACCGAGGTGCTCATCCATTTTATTGAAGACATTCAAGAACACAACAACGTTGCGCTCGAAGAGGCCGTGCGGCTTGCCCTGACCAAAGTGGTGGGTGCCTACGCCATCGTAGTGATGTCGCTGGAGGATCCTTCGCTGTTGATCGCCGCCCGCAAAGGCAGTCCGCTGGTGTTGGGCATTGGCAAAGGCGAGTTCTTTATGGCCTCGGATGCCACCCCCATCATTGAATACAC
>CBIHQM010000462.1:0-5417 GCA_966211885.1 uncultured Chryseolinea sp. | reverse complement strand
CGCTGCAAGCAAACAGCAACACACCTCACATCATGATAATCCCTCTCTTCATACGTTATAGAATCTATTAATCCATTTACTCTAGAATCCCTGCAACCTAAACCCACGCCGGTTAACGTTCGTTCGTAACCTCAAAGAAAGTTGGTGTTCGTGTGGGGTTGTTTTGGCGGCCCCCCTCGTACCTCGGGTCGGGCTATCCGTTCCAAGTCCGCCCATCCCCTTTATTCCCTCCATTCCAAGACCTGATAAACCCATTTGTTGGTGTCCCACCAACAAATCACTCTCCGCATCCCCACCGCACTCCGGGCTTTCCACTCCTATCCCTGGCCGATCCTCGCTTCAAAACACCCCGCAAGCTAACTACCGTACGGTTCCAAAACTAAACTCAACAGAATGAAAATGGTCTTTTTGGTTTTTATCCCAGTCAAAATTTTGAGATTAAAGAACTATTTGATTTCTTAGCACCCGCAAATGAGAAACGCCATCAACAACAGCAACCACCACCATCATCATGTGAAGCACACGATGCGTGGCACGGCTGTATCTTGATCGATCATAAAAGATTTTCAAAAGGCTTGTCACCGCGTGTGGCAAGCCTTTTTTGTTTTACTAGTTAATGCTGAATAAAAAAAATGAACACCTTACTTCGCATCGCCATTCAAAAATCCGGACGCCTCCAGGAAGGTTCGCTCGAACTCCTCAAAGAAAGCGGTCTCTCTTTTAGCAATGGCAAAGACCAACTCAAAACCCAGGCCCGCAATTTCCCGGTGGAAGTATTGTTCCTCCGCGACGACGACATCCCCCAATACGTCGAAGACAAAGTGGCCGACGTGGGGCTGGTGGGTGAAAATGTTTTCGCCGAAAAGAAAAAGAAGAACCAGATCGTGAAACGTCTCGACTTCGCCAAGTGCCGTCTCTCCATCGCCATTCCCCGCTCCGAAACCTATGGCGGCATCGCTTCCCTCCAGGGAAAAAACATCGCTACCTCCTACCCCAACATCGTCAAGGATTTTCTGCAGAAACACAACATCACGGCCGGCATACACGAGATCAGCGGTTCCGTTGAAATTGCTCCAGGCATTGGGTTGGCCGACGCCATCTGCGATATTGTGAGCACAGGAAGCACATTGCTGGGCAATGGTCTAAAAGAAGTGGAAACGGTCATGCAATCGGAAGCGGTGATCATTGCCAATCCCGAGCTGGGGCCGGAGAAGCAAAAAATACTCGACAAGCTTTTATTCCGCATCGAGGCGGTGAAGAAGGCGAAGAATAATAAGTATATCCTCATGAATTGCCCGAACGAGTCGATCGAGAAGATCACGACGGTTATTCCGGGGATGAAGAGCCCGACCATCATTCCGTTGGGCCGGCCAGGGTGGAGTTCGTTGCATTCGGTGGTGGATGAGAATGATTTTTGGGAGAAGATCGATTTGCTTCGGGAGTGTGGGGCGGAGGGGATATTGGTCATTCCAATTGAGAAGATGATTGTGTAGTCACCTTTTAACCGCCTCGCCTTCGCTAAAGCTTCGGCGAGCTCAGAAAGACTTAAATTGAATACTTATGAAAATATTTGATAATCCTGCCAGAGATAGCTGGTCTGCGCTGTTGCAACGGCCGCAATTGGAGTTGGAGTTTTTGGAAGGTGCTGTTCGCAATGTTTTGAATCGTGTGAAGAAGTCGGGCGATAGTGCGGTCAGAGAACTAACGCTTCAATTTGATAAAGTTTCGGTGGAAGCGCTGCAGGTTACGGATGCAGAGCTTGCGGAGGCAACGGCTTCGCTACCCGATGATTTGAAAAAGGCTATCCAAACGGCGGCGGCCAACATCGAGAAATTTCATGCGGCACAGAAACGTGAAACGGTCAAGGTCGAGACCACGCCGGGTGTTACGTGCTGGCGCAAGGCGGTGGCGATCGACAAAGTGGGGATTTACATTCCCGGGGGATCGGCCCCGTTGTTTTCCACGGTGCTGATGCTGGGCATACCGGCAAAGCTCGCAGGGTGTCGCGAAGTGGTGTTGTGTTCGCCCCCCGACAAGTCAGGGAAGATCAATGCCGCGATTTTGTTTGCCGCACAATTGGTGGGCGTTAAAAAGATATTCAAGGTGGGCGGTGCGCAGGCCATTGCGGCCATGGCCTATGGGACGGAAAGCATTCCGAATGTGTACAAGATCTTCGGACCCGGCAATCAGTACGTGACCAAAGCCAAGCAGCTCATCATGGAAGACGGCGTGGCCATCGACATGCCGGCGGGCCCCTCGGAGGTGTTGGTGATGGCGGATGAGTCGGCCGTGGCGTCGTTTGTTGCTGCCGATCTGTTGTCGCAGGCCGAACACGGCGAAGACAGCCAGGTGATCCTGGTGCTCAACAACGACAAAAATGTAGCGACCATTCAGGAAGCGATCCAACAACAACTCAGCACCCTTCCCCGCAAGGCCATTGCCGAGAAGGCATTGCTGAACAGCCGCGTGGTGATCCTGCCCAAAAAAGAGGCCATCGATTTTGTGAATGCCTATGCACCCGAACACCTCATCATCAACATGAACGACCCCGAAGGCATCGCCGCCGAGATCGTCAACGCCGGCTCGGTGTTCCTGGGGAACTATTCACCCGAAGCCATCGGCGACTATGCTTCGGGCACCAACCATACCCTGCCCACCAACGGCCACGCCAAGGCCTTTGCCGGTGTGGCGTTGGAAAGCTTTGTGAAACATATCACCTATCAACAGCTCACCCCCGAGGGGCTCCGTAATTTGGGCCCGGTCGTAGAAAAAATGGCAGAAGCCGAACAACTGGACGGTCACAAAATGGCGATCCGCGTTCGTCTTGACAAGCTGAAATAACCCACGTTCAAAAAGAAAATATTCCATGGACATCCAAGCCCTGGTGCGCAAGAACATTCTCAACATGAAGCCCTACTCGTCGGCCCGCGACGAGTTCAAGGGCACCGCGGAGATCTTTCTCGACGCCAACGAAAATCCTTATCCTTCGCCTTACAATCGCTATCCCGATCCGCTGCAGTGGCGCGTCAAAGAAAAGCTGGCCGCGCTCAAAGGCGTGAAACCGGAACAGATCTTTCTCGGCAACGGCAGCGACGAAGGCATCGACCTCATCATTCGTGCATTCTGCGAACCGAACCAGGATTCGATCCTCATCACCGACCCCACCTACGGCATGTATTCCGTCTGCGCCGAAGTGAACGCCGTGAACGTGCAACAAGTACTGCTCACCCCCGACTTCGACCTTGACCTGGATGCTTTCCCCAAAACATTCGACGCCACCACCAAAGTGCTCTTCCTCTGCAGTCCCAACAACCCCACGGGCAACCTGCTGAGCACCGCCAAGATCGAGGAAGTGTTGAAGCGCTTCTACGGCATCGTGGTCATCGACGAAGCCTACATCGATTTTGCCACGGGCAAGAGCTTTGTGCAGGAACTCGCACATTATCCCAACCTGGTGGTGCTCCAGACGTTTTCCAAAGCCTGGGGCCTGGCCGGATTACGATTGGGGATGTGCTTCGCCTCGGAAGCGATCATCCGCGTGCTCAACAAGATCAAATACCCCTATAATGTGAACATCCGAACCCAGGAGTTGGCCTTGGATGCGCTGGAAAATGTGCAGCAAAAGGAAGCCTGGGTGAAGGAGGTCGTGAAGCAACGCGACGTCATGGCCAAGGCCTTGCGACAACTTTCGCTCGTGGAGCATGTTTATCCTTCCGACGCCAACTTCCTGCTGGCAAAAGTGAAGGATGCACACGGCACCTATGAGTACCTGATGAACCAAGGCATCATTGTCAGGGATCGTTCACGGGTGGCATTGTGCTACAATTGTCTGCGCATTACCATCGGCACACCCGAAGAAAACCAACGGCTGCTCGCAGCCCTGAAAAAATATACTGCATGAAAAAAGTACTCTTCATCGACCGCGACGGCACCCTCATCCTCGAACCCGCCGACGAGCAGATCGACAGCCTCGAAAAACTGGAATATTACCCCGGCGTGTTCAACGGCCTGGCCAGGATCGCCCGCGACACAGATTATGAATTGGTGATCGTCACCAACCAGGACGGATTGGGCACAGCAAGCTTCCCGGAAGAAACGTTCTGGCCGGCGCAAAATAAAATGCTGAAGGCCTTTGAGAACGAGGGCATCGTCTTCTCCAAAATTTTTGTGGACCGTTCTTTTTCAAAGGAAAACAAACCCACCCGGAAACCAGGCACGGGCATGCTCACGGAATTTTTCAACGGGCAATACGATCTCGCCAACTCCTTCGTCATCGGCGATCGTGTCACCGACGTGGAGCTCGCCAAGAACCTGGGCGCAAAAGGCATCCTCATCAACAATGGCAGCCTCCAGGACACCATTGCCGGAAAAGGCCTCACGGATTTTTGCTCGCTCATCACCACGTCGTGGAACGACATCTATAAACATGTTGCCACGCCCGACCGCATCGGCACGGTGACCCGCACGACGAAAGAGACGGACATTCGCATCACCCTAAACCTGGACGGTCAAGGTAAATCGCGCATCAGCACCGGTCTTGGATTTTTCGATCACATGCTCGACCAACTGGCCCGTCACGGCAACATGGACCTCGACATCGCCGTGAAGGGCGATCTGCACATCGACGAGCACCACACCATTGAAGATACGGCTCTTGCCCTGGGAGAAGCCTTCCTCCAGGCCCTCGGCAACAAACGCGGCATCGAACGCTATGGCTTCTGCCTGCCCATGGACGACTGCCTGGCACAAGTGGCCATCGACTTTGGCGGGCGGCCCTGGTTGGTTTGGGATGCGGCGTTCAAGCGTGAAAAGATCGGCGAGATGCCCACGGAAATGTTTTTCCATTTCTTCAAATCGTTTTCCGATACGTCCAAGAGCAACCTCAACATCAAGGCCGAGGGCGACAACGAGCATCACAAGATCGAGGCCATTTTCAAAGCGTTTGCCAAAGCCATCAAGATGGCGGTGAAACGCGAGGGCAATCAACTGCCCACGACCAAAGGAGTCCTATAACCGTAAGAAGAACACAGCATGAAGCTTGTCATCATAAAATACAACGCCGGCAACATCCAGTCCGTGTCCTTCGCACTGGAACGGCTGGGCGTCGACTTTGCCATCACCGACAACGCCGAGGAGATCCGGAAGGCCGACAAAGTGATCTTCCCCGGTGTGGGCGAAGCGAGTACCACCATGCACTATCTCCGCGACCACAAACTCGACCAGGTGATCACGGCGTTGAAACAACCCGTGCTCGGCATTTGCCTGGGCATGCAGCTGATGTGCACGTTCTCCGAAGAAAACAACACCGAATGCCTGGGCATCTTTGGCGAGACGGTAAAACGATTTATTCCGCAAGGCGACCTGAAGGTCCCCCACATGGGCTGGAACAACCTGACCCTGAGCGACAGTTGGATCGA
>CBIHQM010000461.1:0-5420 GCA_966211885.1 uncultured Chryseolinea sp. | reverse complement strand
GTTCGACGTACCCAACTCTGCCGCCATGACACCGCAGGTGAGGGGCGAGGGCCAGTGGAAAGTGGCCAACCCCGAAAATGTGAGATCGTTTAGCGCTGTGGCCTACTACTTTGGAAAGAAACTGAACACCAGCCTCAACGTGCCCATCGGCCTCATCAACGCCAGCTGGGGCGGCACACCCGCCGAAACCTGGACACCGCGCGAAAGCATCGAAGGAAACCCACAGCTACTGGAAGCATCCAAGAAACAAGTAGACGACCAGCCCTGGTGCCCGTCGTCGCCGGCCGTCGTGTATAACTCGATGATCAATCCCATGCTGCCGTTCCGCATTGCCGGGGCGTTGTGGTACCAGGGCGAAGCCAACACCGCCGCACCGTCAACTTATAGGCTGCTGATGGAAACCATGATCACCGATTGGCGCAAACATTTCCTGCACGACTTCCCGTTCTACTACGTGCAGATTGCACCCTTTAGCGGCTACGGCGAAGTGGAGAAGGGAACCCTCATTCGCGAGCAGGAAGTAAAAATGCTCGACATCGCCAAGACGGGCATGGTGGTGGTCTCCGATCTCGTGGAGGACGTAACCGACATACACCCCAAATACAAGAAACCCGTAGGCGAACGCCTGGCCAACCTGGCGCTATCCGACACGTATGGCAAAAAGGGTATCAGCTACCTGAACCCGCTATATAAAGAGATGAAAGTTGAAAAAGCCAAGATCCGGCTATCGTTCAACAACATTCCCACCGGCCTGATGGCAAAAGGTGGTGCACCAACCGAGTTCACCATCGCAGGAGAAGATAAAGTCTTCTACCCGGCAAAGGCCGTCATCGATGGAAATACGGTGGTGGTATCGGCCAAAGAAGTGAAGAAGCCCGTGGCCGTCCGGTTTGGATGGAAGAACGGGTCCATCCCCAATCTTTTCAGCAAAGAAGGCTTGCCCGTGTCCAGCTTCCGCACTGACGACTGGGCGATTGAAGTGAAATAAAAGCACCTCCGCCAAGGCGGACACAAAATAAAAAGAGGCACGTTCATCACGCGCCTCTTTTTTATTTGGAGGGGATTTAAAATACCCTGTAATGATTAGGCAACCTGTGCTGCGATCTTTTGATTCAATACCGATTTGGGTACAGCGCCAACTTGTTTGTCAACGATTTGGCCGCCTTTAAAAACCAGCAGGGTGGGGATGCTGCGCACACCGAAACGGGCCGTTACAGCGGGGTTCTCGTCAACGTTCAGTTTGCCGATCACGGCTTTGCCTTCAAAGTCGCCGGCAAGCTCTTCCACAACCGGGCCGATCATTTTACAAGGACCGCACCATTCTGCCCAAAAGTCTACCAGTACAGGCTTATCAGAGTTGATGATCTGATCAAAGTTAGCATCGTTAAGTTCAATTGCTTTTCCCATGTGAGTATATGTTATAAGTTCTTTTTATGCTTTCAAAAGGACCAACGCAAAGGTATAGCTTTTAGTTCAGAGTTCTATGAAGCCCTATTGGCTGGCAGCACCCTTTGTACTAAAACATCACTTCTACCTCGATTTCACCTGCTTTTTTCATTTCCCGCACCATGTCATTGACCGGGTTGACGCGGAATTTCCGGCAAAGCAGGTCCAGGTTGATGTTTTCTTGCAGGTCATGGATCTTCAGGTAAAGCGGGGTGTTGCCCGAATACTCTCCGCAAACGCCTTCGATGATGCCGATCATGCCCGGGGTGATATCGTTGGCGTTGATCCGCAGCTTCACGCCCTTGCTGCGCTTGATGCCCAGCTCGTTGAGCAGGTCCATGTTCCGGATCTTGAACTCCAGGTTTTGCTGTCCCCACGAGTTGCGCACCACGGCCCCCTCCACAAAGAGGAACCAGCCCACCGTCATGAAGGTCTTGAACTTGAGATAGTCCTCGCCAAAGAGCGTGAACGTGAAGTTGCCCGTGTAGTCCTCCAGCGTGAACTTGCCAAAGGGCTTGCCCGTCTTCGTGGTCCGGTGCTCTACCCCGGAAACGATGCCTCCTAACTTGACCTCGCGTCCTTGCATGGCTTCCAGTTCGGTGAGTTCGCTGCACCGCGTCTTGCAGAAGGAGTCCATCTCGAACCGGAAGTTGTCCAGGGGATGGCCCGAGATGTAGATGCCCACCACCTCTTTCTCCAGGTTCAGCTTTTCGATCTCACTGAAGGGCTCCACGTAGTCGATACGGGGCTTGGGCATCACCGTGCCCGAGCTTCCTCCAAAGAGGCTGGCCTGGTTGCTTTGTTCTTCCTGTTGGGTCTTCGCGGCATACTTGATGGCCTTCTCCAACAAGCTCACCTCACCGTCTTTGGCAAATACATACTGCCGACGGTGAATGCCGGCAAAGCAATCGAACGCACCCGACAAAGCCAGGCACTCATAGGTTTTCTTGTTCACCGAACGTTGATTCATCCGCTTGGCAAACTCGAAGATATCTTCAAAGGGGCCGTTGGCTTCGCGCTCCTGGATAATGGCTTCCACCGCAGCATCACCGGCACCCTTGATGGCGCCCAGCCCAAACCGGATCTCGCCATCTTTGTTCACTTCAAAATAAACACCCGACTCGTTCACGTGCGGGCCCAATACCTTAATGCCCAAGCTGCGGCATTCCTCGATAAAGAAGGTAACACTTTCCAGGTTGCTTTGTGAGTGGGTCAACACGGCCGCCATATACTCGGCGGGATAGTTGGCCTTCAGGTAAGCCGTGTGATAGGCTACCAGCGAATAACATGTAGAGTGCGATTTGTTAAAGGCATATTGCGCGAACGCTTCCCAGTCGGTCCATACTTTTTCGCAGATCTCCTGGGCATGCCCGTTCTTTTCGGCACCCTTGATGAATTTATCCTTCATCTTATCCAGCACGGCCTTTTGCTTTTTACCCATGGCCTTCCGCAGCACGTCGGCGTCGCCCTTGCTAAAGCCGGCAAGCTTTTGGGAGAGCAACATTACCTGCTCCTGGTAGACCGTGATGCCATAGGTTTCATGCAGAAACTCTTCCATGGCAGCGAGGTCATACTTGATCGCCTCTTGTCCGTGCTTACGCTTGATAAACGCCGGGATGTATTCCATGGGGCCCGGTCGGTACAAGGCGTTCATGGCGATGAGGTCTTCAAATTTATCGGGCTTCAGTTGGCGCAGATATTTCTGCATGCCCACACTTTCAAACTGGAACGTGCCAGTGGTCTCGCCGCGTTGAAAAAGCTGGTAAGTCTTCAGATCGTCCAGCGGAACATCGTCGATGTTGATGTGGATGCCATGACTTTTCTTGATGTTGCGCAGTGCCGAGTTAATGATCGACAACGTGGTAAGCCCCAGGAAGTCCATCTTCAACATGCCGGCGCTTTCCACCACACTGTTGTCAAACTGCGTGACCAACATGTCGGAGTCGCGTGCCGTCGACACGGGTACGAACTTGGTGAGGTCGTCGGGGGTGATAATGACCCCGCAGGCGTGGGTTCCCGTGTTGCGCACGGAGCCTTCGAGGATCACGGCCTGTTGCAGCACCTGCGCTTTCAGGTCCGTTCCCTTCCTGATGTCGGAAAGCTCTTTCACTTCCTGGAAGGCGTCATCGAGGGACGTGCCCGGCTTCTCGGGGATCATCTTCGCCAGGAAGGTGGCGTCGGCCAGGGGAAGTTCCATCACCCGGGCGCAGTCGCGGATGGACGACTTCGCAGCCATCGTGCCATAGGTCACGATCTGGGCCACCTGGTTTTTGCCATACTTGTCGATCACATATTTCAACACGCGGTCGCGTCCTTCGTCGTCGAAGTCAATATCAATATCGGGGAGCGATACACGGTCCGGGTTTAGAAAACGCTCGAACAGCAAGTCGTATTTGATGGGATCGACGTTGGTGATCCCGATACAATACGCCACCGCCGAACCGGCCGCCGAACCCCGTCCCGGACCAACCGACACGCCGATCTCGCGCGCCTTCGAAGTAAAGTCTTGTACGATGAGGAAGTAGCCGGGGTATCCGGTTTTCTGGATCGTGTCCAACTCAAAATCCAATCGCTCGCGAATGGCGGGCGTGATCTCCGGATAGCGCTTGGCCGCACCAATGTAGGTGAGGTGTCGCAGGTATTCGTCTTCTGTGCCGAAGTCGGATGGAATGTCAAACTTGGGAAGCAACACATTCCGCTCCAGCGTATAGCTTTCAATCTTGTCGAGGATCTCGCTGATGGTCTCCACGGCTTCGGGCATGTCGCGGAAGATGGACTTCATGTCGTCCTGCGATTTGAAATAGTATTCGGTGTTGGCCAACCCATACCGGTGGCCACGACCATAACCGATAGGAGTGGACTTGAATTCGCCTTCCTTGATACACAACAAAACGTCGTGGGCGTTTGCTTCTTCTTTTTGGAGATAGAAGGCTTCGTTGGCCGCAAAATATTTCACGCCATATTTCTCCGCAAAGCGCAACAACGTCTCGTTCACGTGATCTTCCTGGGGTATGCCGTGACGGTTCAACTCGATATAGAAGTCGTCACCAAAAATTCCATGCCACCATTTGAACGCTTCCTCCGCCTGTTTTTCGCCGACGTTTAGAATAAGATAAGGCACTTCACTGGACAGCGACCCAGTGGTGGCGATCAGGTCTTGCTTGTAGGCCTCGATCAGCGCCTTGTCGATCCGCGGATAGATGCCGTATAGGCCTTCCGTGAAGCCCAGCGAACTGAGTTTTGCCAGGTTGTGATAGCCGTTCTTGTTCTTGGCAATCAACACCTGGTTATAGCGCTTGTCGGGATTGTCCTTTGTGAATTTCAGTTTCAACCGCTCGTCCGCCACATAGAACTCGCAGCCCACAATGGGTTTCAGGTCGTTGTTCAACGCTTCGCGCACAAACTTGAAGGCGCCATACATGTTGCCGAGGTCGGTCAACGCAATGGCGGGCATGTTCAACGCTTTGGCTTTGCTCACCATCGACTTGATGTCGGGCGTGGCTTGGAGTACGGAGAACTGTGAGTGGGCGTGCAAATGCACGAATGGTTTGTCCGTGAGGACAGCGACTTTGTCGGTAAGGGAATAGTCGGCCGCTTTTTTCTTTTCGCGTTTGGCGAAATTTGCGGCGTCCAGGTTCGGTTCTTCGTAAGTGATTTCCTCAAACGGCGTTTCATCAAAAGGCTTGACCACTTTCTGTTTGACCAACCCGAAGAAGCTTCGCGCCGTAGCGGCCACGTCGTAGGATGCATCGTGAGCATCGCCAAAGTCGCGATTGAAGAGTTTCTTGTGCAGCTCAAGCAGGGTGGGCATCTTCAGTTTGCCCCCCAGGCCACCCGATAGCTGGCAAAACTCGGTCGATGAAATACCGGTGTCCAGCTTGGCCAGGTTCAGGAAGCGGTCGGTACTCAACTGCTGACGGATAAGCTCCGCGCCAATGATGTTGATGTCGAACTCTATATTATGACCGACCAGT
>CBIHQM010000460.1:0-5426 GCA_966211885.1 uncultured Chryseolinea sp. | reverse complement strand
ATCGGGGGCGATGAATCTTGTTTGTGAAGGCAGCAATGGTGTTGACAGTTTAGAATTAACCAAAACTACCATGGAGATCACCGTAAAAGAAGGTACCGTCATCGAGCACGAGGGACGGCACTGGATCATCACTCAAATCGGCGAAGACAACGAAGGCCAGACCGTCATCCACATCCGGTCCGGTGATGAACTGAGCGTCATCAAGCTCAGCGACATGCCCTACGATTTGAAATTGGTCCGCTAGAAGAAACACACCTGCTTTGCGCCCTGCGCACCACGATTGATGCCCACCACCAACCCAGGTCATTTTGTGTGCTTCATCGAGAAAGACCACCCATCCATTATTTGATATCGCACAACAGAACCATCCACACCCCGTTGTTGGTGTCCCACCAACAACGATCAGCTTCCACCCACCTGCCCAAAGTCAACCCGTTCGGTCGTCTCCACCACCAAAACCAGCCCTTTCCATCGCCATCCCCCAAAACCCACGCATACTTTTTCCCCTCAACCCACAACCCCCCGACCACCTCTCGCCGTATAATGCTTGTAACCCAAACGGTTAGCTCGCAACGTCCTTGTTGGTGTATTCCGCCGATAAGATTCCCACATTTTCCTGAAGCCCAATACCTTTAATTTCCATTTTTTAAAAGCTATTTTAGGGGCTCATTGCCTAGATCCATGAGTGAAGAATTACTCAAAGCCATATTGCAGCTCTTTGCTATCGTTGCCCGTGAGAGGATTACCGAAGCCGAGCGCACCAACATCAAAGAATTCCTCAGCCTCCACCTCAGCCGGGAGGCTACGAACTATTACCTGAAACTCTTCGACGAATTTGCCGCCTCTCACGAGATCGAATCCCGCCAGGAGCTCAGCAGCCTCGATGCCGAAACCCAGCAGTTTGTAGACGATTGGGCCAAGATCATGAAGATCGTCAAGCAGGTGAACCAGGCCCTCACCATGCAGCAGAAGGTCGTGCTCATCGTCAAGATCATCGAGCTCGTGTTTGCCGAAGACGTCATTTCGGATCGCCAGGGGAACCTCATCTTTTACATCGGCCAGGCCCTCAAAATACCCCAGGCCGACGTCCAGGCCCTCCAGGCGTTTGTGACCGGCCACGACATCGACGAGCTCGCCAGCAAACAAGTGCTCATCATCGACGAAGGTTCGGGTGAATATCCCGGCCCACGCATCATTGAAAAAGATCTGACGGGCCTCATCGCCATCCTGCGGTTGCAGGATGCGGATACCTATTTTATCAAATACCTTGGTATCACCACCCTGTATTTGAACAGCATCCTCCTCAAAAGCCGGAAGATCGACGTGTTCCCTACCGGTAGCACCATACGCGGGGATAAAGTCGGGCCGATCTACTACAGCGACATCATCGGCAAGTTCCTCAGCGACGCTAGCAAAACCCATATCTCGTTTACGGCCGACCACATTTTCTATCATTTCAAAAGCGGCCGCGCTGGCATTCAAAACGTGAACATCGCCGAGCAGGGCGGCAAGCTCATCGGTCTTATGGGCGCTAGTGGCTCTGGAAAGTCAACGCTCCTCAATGTGCTCAACGGTTCGGAGAAGCCGTCCAGCGGACGCGTGCTCATCAACGACATCAACATCCACGAGCACCCGGAAAAAGTGCAGGGCATCATCGGTTATGTGCCGCAGGACGACTTGCTGATTGAAGAACTGACGGTCTTTCAAAATCTATACTACGCCGCAAAATTATGCTTCGCCCATTATACGGAGAAGGAGATGATCGAAGTGGTCATCCGCGTGCTCGTGAACCTCGGCCTGTCCGAGATCCGCGACCTGCGTGTGGGATCGCCGTTGGACAAGACCATCAGCGGGGGGCAGCGCAAACGCGTGAACATTGCCCTGGAGCTGCTCCGGGAGCCCACGATCTTGTTTGTGGACGAGCCTACTTCCGGTCTTTCGTCGCGCGACTCGGAAAACATCATGGACTTGCTCAAGGAATTGTCGCTCCGGGGCAAGATGGTGTTTGTGGTCATTCACCAACCGTCGTCCGATATCTTCAAGATGTTCGACACGCTCATTATCATGGACGTGGGAGGCTTCCAGATTTATTATGGCAATCCCGTGGAGTCTGTTATTTACTTTCGCGACATCATCAATGCCGCCAACAAAACACAGGGCATGTGCCCCGAGTGTGGGAACATCAACCCCGAGCAGGTGTTCAGCATTATCGAGACGCGGGTGGTGAACGAATATGGACGGCTCACGAATACGCGAAAGGTTTCGTCTGGTCAGTGGTATCAATATTTCAAACAAAAGATCAAGGTTCCCCGCGTCGATCATGTGCAGGAATCCCTGCCGGTGTTACAGGCCATCCCCGCGTGGGCCAAACAGCTGCAGGTCTTCATCACCCGCGATGTGCTGGCGAAGCTTTCTAATAAGCAGTATTTGTATATCAACTTGCTGGAAGCTCCCGTGCTGGCGTTCTTCATCGCTTTCATGGTGAAGTATTACGACGTGTTGAGCGAAACAAATCCGGTGTACACGTTCTACAACAATAACAACGTCCCGGTATACTTCTTCATGAGCGTGGTAGTCGCGTTGTTTTTCGGCCTCACGATGAGCGCTGAGGAAATTTTCCGCGACCGCAAGATTCTGAAGCGCGAAGAGTTTTTGCACTTGAGCCGCAGCAGCTACCTGATATCGAAGGTGGCCGTGATGTTTGCATTTTCGGCCATCCAGACCTTGCTGTTCCTGCTGGTGGGGAATACCATTTTGGAAATACCGTTGACGGAGATGCGTTACTGGCTCATCCTTTTCAGTTGTTCCTGTTTTGCCAACATGTTGGGATTGAATATATCGGCGTCCTTTAATTCTGCCGTGACGATCTACATTCTTATTCCTTTATTGGTGATCCCGCAACTGTTGCTCAGCGGCGTGGTCATCAGCTTCGACAAATTCAATCCGCGCGTGGGCAAGCCCATTGGTGTGCCGGTGGCGGGGGAGGTGATGGCGTCGCGCTGGGCGTTCGAGGCGTTTATGGTCACGCAGTTCAAGGACAATCCCTTTCAGAAGCAATTCTACGACGTCGATAAAAGTGAGGCGGAGGCCGAATACAAACGCGTGTATTACATCCCTGCCCTCGAGTCGAAACTGGCCTACGTGGTGAACCGCCCGTTTAGCTGGCGGCACACCAACGACGAACATGTGGTAGAAGCCCTGAATCTTCTCCGGGGAGAGATCGAGAATGAGTTGACCTACGTCGGAAAAGAAAACTTCCCTGAAGTGGACAAGCTCGCGGTGGGTGAATTCGATTCAACCGTTTATAAAAAGACCACGCGCTTCCTGGCGACCCTCAAGCAATTCTACAGCATGCAGCGGCGAAGGGCAGCCGGGGAGCGCGAAAAACGCATCGCTGAACTGACCTCAACCCCCGTCAAGGCAGCGCGCTTTGAAGTGCTGAGACAACGCTACTCCAACAAGGCCGTCGCCGACGCGGTGGAAAACATCGGCACGCCCGATCGCATTGTGGAGTACAACGGCTCGCTGGTGCAAAAGATCTACCCCATCTATGTCGACGACCACAAGCCCAAAAACAAACTCGACTTCTCGGCCAACCTATACCAACCGACCAAGCAATTTGCCGGCCTCACGTTCGATACATTTTATTTCAATGTGGCCGTGATCTGGAGCATGACGATATTCCTGTTCCTCACGCTTTATTTCGACGTGTTGAAACGCCTGATGCGCCGTCTCGAACGCAGCCGTAAATATCGCGTGCGCGATAAGCAGTAAATTAAATCCCGACTTTGTACTTTTGCCACACGCTATAACACCGACTAAACCATGATCAAGAACGCAACCCAGACCCTTTTCACCGCCTTGTTCTTTGCCCTCCTCATAGCCTGCGGCACCAAAAAAGAGACCACCGCCACCGAGTCGACCGCCGATTCCACATCCGCCGACACCGACGAATGGAAAGCCATGGACGATTTCCATATGATCATGGCCGAATCATTCCATCCCTTCAAGGACAGCGCCAACCTGGCTCCCGCGAAAGCCAAGGCCGCCGAACTGGCCGCTTCCGCCGAGCAATGGCTTGCCGCGCCGCTGCCGGAGAAAGTCAACAATGAGAATGTGAAGGCTAAACTCGAAGCCCTGAAGATAAAAACGACGGCCTTTGTGGAGACCTCGAAATCGGCAGACGATAAAGTTGTAGGCGATGCGTTGACGGAACTTCACGACATGTTCCATGAACTGCAAGAGGCGTGGTATGCAGGACATGGGGAGCATCATCACTGAGAAGCGATTTATTCAAATCGCTGATTTTATATCATGTTTTCCATTGAAACCAAAGAAGCGTTAATTGAAAACCTGGCTCCTTTTCTTGAAGCGTATGGATTTAAATATCGCGAGGAGCCTCCAGGTTTGTGTTTTTGGAAAGCGCGTGATGGGGATTCCATAGATTTCTTTTTTCAAGTCCTCTCCGGTGGCGATTACCTTATTTCGCCTTTTCATATTTCGATCAGTAAAGTTGAGGAGGTACTCCGTCCCCTGTTTCAAAAGTTTGAGATCAGCGCTAAGCCCATTACCGTATCATACCAACTAGGCGAGACAATGATGGCCATGCATCACCTAAGAAAGGAGGGGGCTCCAATTCCCGCGGTGATGGAAAAATTCAAATCATCATTTAAGGCTCAAATGTACCAACGGTGTCTTGATTTGCTCGACATTGACGAGGTGTATAACGTCCTCAGAGATTACTACAAACCAAAAGAGAAGGGGCTAACTATTGGGAGTAGCGGTATTCCAAGAAGACTGCGGTTCCTGACCATATGCATGCTTTGCAATGACTTGGAAAACTTTGATGTCACACTTGGAAAATTCAACGACGACCCGCGTGCGTATGAGTCCAGCCCTGAAAATCACAAGGAATTATTTGAGGAGGGCATAAAACTCATTCGGCGTATAAAAGTTAGTTAGTTAATTTGGACTGCGATGGCGCTTTTTTGAGGGCGAAGTGAAGTGTGAGGAGTTCTGCTATAAATATCTTTTCATTTTTGCGGCGCTAAGGGGCTATATCGTTCCGTAATATGTAAGAAGTTCATTTTCCACCCTTCATCCGTTTTTCGAAAGGCGGCACTCTCGATCCAATCAAAACTCTGCCGGGTACTGTCAAACGCAAAATCACCATGATTGAAATACGTCATGTGCCCGGATTGCTGGTCGACCGTTATTTTAAAATTGTCGAACTTGTAGACTACCGTATAGGGGAATTTTTTCATTTCTTTAAACACGCTGTCATTGTTCCAGACACGGCCCATTTCATAGAGTATAAAATCCGCGGTCGTAGCGTCGGTCAATTTTTTAAATTCCTTTTTTTCGATACCATAAAAATAGGAGAGGAGCACCCCTTTTAATTTTTCGGGATCGTCGGCCGGTTTGTG
>CBIHQM010000459.1:0-5443 GCA_966211885.1 uncultured Chryseolinea sp. | reverse complement strand
AAATTCGCTTTCGTCGTTCACCTGCGTGGTAGGAGTGAGCAGCGGAGAAACAGGACCATACGTCATCGAGCTTCGAATGCCTTCCCAGGCCGTCGGCTTTTGCGGAGCCTGAAAGCGCTTGGCCTGGGCCTAGGGAATTCCTTTATAGGCATAGATGCCGTTGTGAATATAGCCACGCACTTTCCCCGATTTGGTTTGTGCGACGGCAACATCTTGTCCGTTCTGAATCGGGAGGGTGGCACTTTTTTGTCCGCTCGCATGCAAAGCGGCGAGGACACTCCATAGTACGATGGCGGTAATGATTCTTTTCATAGGGTGGATTCAATGTGTTACGTGTACACAATAATATCTAAAATCATCTTATTTATTTCTTCATGCGATGTGTTTTCCATAGGCGGCAACACGCTTCCCCGGGACATGCTGGCGGTTGGCGATGTGATGGCCATGACGCAACAAGAGCCGTTGATCAAGGCATTTAAACTCCGTTCGCGGCAACACGCGATAAACCTGGAGCATCGGTCGAAGCTTTTCAATGATCTATCTAAGGTTTCCGGCCGCTCATTTCTTCGCGATTGCCATTACATGCCCGGGGGCATAGTCTTGCGATAGAACTTTCTCATGGCGCGGGGTGCCGTAAACCTGTAGCCGAAGTCAAGGCCGATGTAGCGATTAGCGGTAGATAACGTAATGGATTGGAGCGCTGCACTGTTCCAATCATATTCGAAGCGCACGCCACCATACATGCGCTTGGATTGATACCCGATGCTGGCCCTTCCTTCGGGTCGGAAGACAAACGCCTGACGCGCACTTGTTTTTTGCTGAGGGGTCTCCAGGTATTTGTAGACGTAAAGATTGACCGAAGAGAAGACCACGAACGAAACAAAGAAATGTCTGCGAAAAACAAGGTTGCCACCCACACCCGGTCCGGCTTCCACCATCACTCTCCGCAGCGTGGTGATGTTGGCAAACGCCGGGTCATAGTAAGGTTGTTGCGTGCGCGTGATGATGGCGGAATCGCCCGACAACTGGTTGTAGAAGGCGCCGGCCTTGAGCAACAGACCAACCTGGCTCCGGACCTGGCGCTGCGCGAACGTGATGGGGGCTGCGTAGGAATACCGTTTCCAATGGGCATTGTAAATCCCCTCGAACTGAAATTCCTTGCTCATCAGGTCGGGCCGGAGACGATAGGAACCATCGGGGCTTCGGTTGATGGCGCCGATGTCGGTGAAGCCTTTGATGCGGATGTATTTGAATTGGAAGGAGTAAGCGCTGCCCAGGAATTTTATGGTAGCGGTGCGGTAAGCGCTGGGCGTGTATGCATCATTTTTTTGAAGCCCCGATTTGAGCAGGAAGGCAAAGCCTGCGGCCACGAAGCGATAGCCTGCCGAAAATCCCAGGATGTCGCCCATGCTCGTGCGAAAGTTCGACGCCGCCGGGACTTCCGACGTGCGCGGGCTTAGGTTGAGCCGTACGCCGGGAGAAAGCACATGCACGCCCACCGACAACGCGTTGGGATAGGTTTTTATATAGGCTGTATCCAGCAGCGGGCGCCTGATGCGCAGATGGGGGAAGAACTTCCGGTAGAATTTGTCGGGATGCAGCAACACATTTTCCTGTGCTGCAGCAGCGATCGGGACCGCGAGAAGTAAGGAAAGCAATACCCAGAGGACGCTGCAGGATTTCATAGGCGATGCGTGTGCGAAACGATGGAGAGATAAAGAGGATAAAGAGATAACAGGAAAGCAGCGTCTTTGTTGGACGGACGGAGAGAAAGTTGGACCGGCGGTCAATCCCTCGAAACGTGTTTTGCTGCCCGGCGGCGTTTGTCGAAATTTTTCAACGATCCGTCTAATGTTCAATCCTGACGGGTTCAGGATAATTTTATCCTGTTGATATTGCGTCGGAAAGCTTCTTCAACTTTAAGCTACCGGGTTGAAACTGTTATCAAAAGCATGGGGAGTTTGCTGATGGAAAAGAACAATGAGTTGATTGAAACCGAACATCCGCGCAAAAGCAAAGGTGTAAAAATTGAAAGGGAGGCGTATGCTGCTGCCGCAGATCTGATCCTGCGTCAAATCAAACACGACGAAGATGCGACGCTCGCCACCCTCATTGCCGAAGCGGAGAAAACGATGAAGACCTATCCCAACGTGGCCTGGCTGGTGTTTCATGTGAAGCTCGACCTGGAAGCCAAGGGATTTATCCGGCTGATGCCTTCGCGGTTAAAACGAAATACCTTTGTGTTACGGTTAACGTCTAAAGCCAACCGCCAGAAGGGAAAACCTTTTGACTTCTACCAATAATATTTTCACCCGTCATTTTCCAGGTTTCTCCTGGCAACACCAGCACACTCATTTCAAGCCGGGCAAGCGTCTATCCTGGCGCCTTCACCTTCCTGAAATGTAATTCAGTTTTGCGGTTTACCGTGCCCTTGCTATCTTCCTAAAACAGCATCGACCACATGAAAGCGTGGCTCCTTTCCAAGATCACAAACCTCGACGGGAAAACAGCACCCCTGGACCGGAGCGAAGTGCCCATGCCTCATCCCGCAGACGAAGAAGTGCTCGTCAAAGTTTCATGCTGTGGGGTTTGTCATACTGAGCTCGATGAAATAGAAGGCCGCACCCCGCCGCCGGAATTTCCAGTCATACCCGGGCACCAGGTGATTGGTGTGGTGCAGGACGCTGGACCGAACGCCAGCCGCTTTCGCAAAGGCGACCGGGTGGGCGTGGCCTGGATCTATTCGGCGTGTGGAAAGTGCGAGTATTGCCTGGCCGGAACGGAAAACCTCTGCCCCGATTTCAGGGCCACCGGAAGAGATCATCACGGCGGCTATGCAGAATACTTGACGGTCAATGAAAAATTTGCATACCCTATCCCTACAATTTTTTCTGATGCCGAAGCTGCACCGCTTCTCTGTGCAGGCGCCATCGGCTATCGATCACTGAAACTTGCCGGGCTCTCGGATGGCGACACCCTTGGGCTCACGGGGTTTGGCGCGTCGGGTCACCTGGTGTTAAAGCTGGCACGCCACCTGTATCCGCAGAGTGCTATCGATGTTTATGCCCGGAGCACCGAAGAGCAGGAATTCGCCCGGGCGCTTGGTGCCCGTTGGGCCGGTGCTGCGACAGACACTCCACCATCCCAGGCCAACGCAATCATTGACACGACACCGGTTTGGTCGACAATTGCGCAAGCGTTGCTGCAGCTGAAGCCTGGGGGAAGATTGGTCATCAATGCCATTCGAAAGGAGTCGGCCGATCAAAATGCATTGCTCACGCTTCGTTATCAGGATCATTTGTGGATGGAGAAGGAGATAAAATCGGTGGCCAACATTACGCGTGCCGATGTGGAGGAATTTTTGTCGATAGCGGCTGCTATTCCGATAAAACCGGAAGTGGAGGTGTATCCTTTTGAGAAGGCGAATGATGCGTTAATCGATTTGAAGCATAAGCATGTTCGTGGGGCGAAGGTGTTGGTGTTGTAGGAGAGGGGAGTTAGAAATACATTTCACCGCCCGCCGTCGCTGAAGCTTTGGCGGGCAAGGCCCGCGCCTTCGCTGAAGCTTTGGCGGGCAAGGCCCGCGCCTTCGCTGAAGCTTCGGCAGGCAAGCAAAGGCGAGGTAGAGGAAATGCAAGTTTTGTTCGCCAGCGACGACCGAGCCCGTTATTTGTATTGGTATAGTTTCAGTTTCTGAATTCCAAAATTGCCGGCTTCGATCCGGAGGTGTCTTCCCTGGTGACTTTGGTCACCGTTCAGGATCCGCGCAGGTGTCCACTTGTCGTGGTCGAAGGTTCCTTCTTCTATGGTTAGGATTCCGGTCTCGCCTTGGTCGGGTTTGGTAGATGAGAAACTGATGACGACCCCGGTTCCGGCGACGATGAATTCACCGGGAGCCGTTTCGATGACCAGGCAGCCAGTTTGAGGCCACACGTCCTCTTTTGCTTTGGGTGACCATCCCAGGGTGTAGTCATGTTTGATGGTGAAAGTGTAGGCACCAAACACGATCGTGTCGGCAGCGGAATTCTTGTCGAGCAGCGCGCCGTCCATCGTGTTCGCGCTGGCTTGTGCGCCGATGATTGATGTAAGCTGCGACAAGACGCGATAGCTTTTTCCCAGCGGTTCGTCCTGTGGTGTGGCAGTTGATTCGATCGAGAAAGGGGAGAAGCCGAGGGCGTGATAGTGACCGATGGCATAAAACGCTTTGGCCGCCACGGAGGGTTCGAAGCGTATTTCAGGGATAAACAACGGATTGTCTTCCCGCGCATAGCGATCGTTCCAAAGCTTAAAATCGGGATTGTAAAAATCGGGCGAAAGAAAGTCCACGGCCGTGGCGCCGGCTTTCCAGATGTCGATGATGTGTGGCAAAGGCCCGCCGCTGGGATAGTCGCCGGGGATCGCGTTCGGCCTGTTCAACGCGGCATTGACAAACATGGGCAGTGGATAAATTTTCTTACCGGCTTCGGTGACCTGGTTGGTGAAGGCGGCGAAATGCCAGGCGATAAAGATCTCGTCCGTGGCCAATCCCTTGCCGAAGAGCTGCTCCCACGTTCCCTGTGTTTTAAATCCTTCTTTCCCCCAGGCATCCAGCACATTTTTTGACAGCGTGCTCTTGTGTTGTTTCAAATACTGAACGAGTGGCTGCGGCACTTCCTGTTGAAAAGCTTTTGTAGCCTCGGGGTGATAGTCCCGCGCACTGGGCAACATGCCGATCTCGTTCTCCACCTGGATCATGATCACCGTTTGATAAAATTCATCCTTCTCTTTGACATGTTTGAGCAATGCGCTAAAAGCATGGATGTCGGCTTGAAGATTGTTATTGCTGAACGGCGTAAGAATTTCCTGGGGTTTGCCATTCTTGTCGCGGGCGCGCGGAAAAGCCTTGTAATCTTTTTTGACCCACCCGGGCACATAACAGGACATGCTATTTTTCCAGCTTCCAAACCACAACAGAATAAGTTTCAATTCATGTTCCCGGGCGGCGTCGATGAGGCTGTCGAGCAAGGTGAAGTTGTAGCGGCCTTTCTCCGGCTCGATCAGTTCCCAATACACCGGGGTCAGCACGGTGTTGCAGTGCATGTCCTGCAATTTCTTCCAGACAGGCCGCATATACCCCAAATCCGACGCACTCGAATTTCCCAACTCACCTCCTAACACGAGGAAGGGTTTGTCTTCGACGATCAGCTGTGTCGTCGCGCCTTGTTTTCGGAGCGCTGGGATGGCGTTGAACTTCTTTTGGGCTACGGCCGGGCTGATGGTTGTGATAAGCGTGAGGAGGATAAAGTGTCGAAGTCTCATAGTTATGGATTTTTTGGGGCAGGCAGTACTACGTCATGTCGCAGGCACAAGCTATTTAAAAACCTACGCCAGTAATTCAAGACATCCCGAATTTCGAAAGCACTGAAACCGGATAACCTGCACACGAACTAAAACGAACCCTGGC